>NZ_JBSGCY010000046.1:0-43879 GCF_053602115.1 Nocardia sp. NPDC004582
TCGGCGCCGATATCGGTGTGCACGTAGCCGAGGTAGGCGGGGTTGGTGCAGTCACCGGGGATCGGTCCGCGCGGCTGCTGGCCACCCGATGGGACACCACCGACGCCGCCGTCGAACTGCTGGCCGCGCTGGCCGACGGGGCGACACTGGTCCTGGCCACGGCGCCGCAGCGGGCCGACGCGGCCGCCCTGGCCGAACTCATCGCGTTGAGCGCGGCGACCCACGTGGTCGCCGACGCCCACGTCCTGGCGAACCTGGCCTTCCTGCCCTCGCCCGCGCTGCCCACCGTGCGCCGCTGGGATGTGTCCGGAAACGACTGCCCGGCAGCGCTGTCCGGGCTGCTGCACGAACTGGCTCCCGGCTCCTGCACCGGATTCGCCTACACCACACCGGAATACGCGGGCGTGGCGGCGCGCGGACCGCTGGACGGATCGGGGCGCGTGCGGCCCATTCCGGGTGCGCGGCTGCTGGTGCTGGACGACTCGCTGCGCCTGGTGCCGCCGGGCCGGTCCGGCCGCGTGTACGTGGGCGGTTCGGCGCTCGCGCTGGAATTGGACGGTGCCGCCGAGGGATTCGTCGACGACCCGTTCGTACCGGGCGGACGCCTGGTGCGGACCGGCATTCACGGTGGGTGGACGCCCGACGGCTGGCTGCTGCTCGATCTGGAGGGGTCTCAGGCCGCCGCGACGCCTTCGGCCATCGAGCCGATGCTCCCCGCGCCGCGCCGCCGCCACACCGGTGAATCCGCCGCCGCCTGAATCCTTTCCCGAATCCGATCGGCCGCCGACCTTTTCCAGGTCGGCGGCCGATTTCGTTTCGTCTACCGCGTGGCGGCGGCCGCCAGCGCGGCCAGGCTGCGCTGCCACAGTTCGGTGAGGCGGGTGGCTTCCGCCTCTGTGAACAGGGTCTCGCTCCAGCGCCAATTCGTGGTCAGGCGCGGGCCTTCCGGGGTCGAGCCGATGCCCGCGATGACATCGAGGGCGTAGCGCAGCGGCAGGTCCGGTTCGGGATCCAGCGGCAGCTCCGCATTGAGCGGGCCGGTGAGCAGCGACCACGAGTCGGCGGCCTGGCCGCTGAGGTCCACGCGGCCCAGGTAGTTGAACTCCACCTGCGGGTGCCGCGCGGTGGCCAGCTCCGGCACGCCGGTGGTGTAGCGCAGCAGACCGTAGTCCAGGCCGCCGTTCGGGATGGCGGACAGCTGCGCGGTCACCGCGTCCAGCAGGGCGCGCGCCGCCGCCGGATCCTGTTCGGCGCGTTCGATGTCCACCGTCGCGCCCGCGCCGAGGCGGACCGGGAACACGGTGGTGAACCAGCCGAGGGTGTTGCTGGTGTCGGTGCCGAGCAGATCGTCGGCGCGGCCGTGCCCTTCGAGCGCGATGAGCGCGCCGTGCGCGGGATCCTGGGCGCGTTCGCGCCGCCAGCTCGCCAGGGTGACGGTGAGGGCGGTGAGCAGGAATTCGCGCACGCCCTCGTCGCGAGTGAGAGAGGCCAGCACGCGTTCGGTGACGGCGACCGGGGTGACGGCGGACGCGACCCGCAGCGACGACCAGGTGTCGGTGTCCGGGTACGGGATGCGGCGGCCGATGGCCGGGTCGGGGGCGTCCAGCTGGTCGCGCCAATACGCGCTCTGGGACAGGATTTCCGCGGACTCGGCGCGCTCGGCCAAGCGCTCGGAGAACTCCCGGTACGACGTGGACTCCGGCAGCGCGGCTCCCGCGCCGAGGGCGGCGATCAGCAGGTGCCAGGACACCACGTCGACGGCCAGGTGGTGGATGCTGAGCAGCAGGACATCGCCCTGATCGGTGCCGGAGAACCAGGCCGCGCGCACCATATCGCCGGTGCGCGGGTCGATCTCGTCCATCAGGACCCGGGCCACGCTGCGCACCGCCTTCGCGGTGTCGGCGGGATCGGCGATGTGGGTGAGGATGTCGGCGGCCCGCACCGCGCCCGGCGGCGCGGTGACCAGGCGCGGGCCGTCCTCGGTGTCGGTCAGGCTGGAGCGCAGGGTGTCGTAGCCGTCCAGGACGCCTTGGAGCGCGGCCTCGATGGCCGGCCGGTCGATGCCGACGGGCAGGCGCAGCAGCGCGGTCTGGGTGAAGCGCCGGTAGGCGCCGTACTCGTACATCCACGACACCACCGGAAGCGGCCGCACCACACCGTAATCCGCGACCCGCTCGGCGGCGGCGGTGTCGGCCGCGTCGAGGGCGGCGGCCAGTGCCCGGATGGTGGGGGTGGCCAGGACCATGCGCGGAGTCAGGGTGAGACCGCGGCGGCGGGCCTTGTTGACCAGGGAGATGGCGACGATGCTGTCCACGCCGAGGGCGAAGAAGTCGTCGTCCACGCCGGGCGCGCGGCCGTCGAAGAGCTCGGCCAGCAGTTCGGCGAGTTCCTTCTCGGTGGCGGTGCGCGGCGCGGTGTCGGAGCCGGTGTCGGCCAGGGCGGCCTCGGCCAGCCGGGTCAGGGCGGGACCGTCGAGTTTGCCGTTGGTGTTGACCGGCAGCCGCGGCAGCGCGAGGACCCGGGCCGGAATCATGTAGGCGGGCAGGCTTTCCGCGAGCGCGGCGCGGGTGCGCACCGGGTCGATCACGCGATCGGGCTCGCCCACCACGAATCCCACCAGGCTCGCCCCGCCGGCGCGACGGACGACGGTGACAGCCGCGGTGTCGACACCGGGCAGCCGCCGCAGCGCGGTCTCGATCTCACCGACCTCGATGCGATAGCCACGCACCTTGACCTGGGCGTCGGCCCGGCCGAGGTAGCCCAGGCCGCCGTGCGGCAGGCGGCGGACCAGATCGCCGGTGCGGTACATGCGGCGGCCGGGCCGGAAGGGGTCGGCCACGAAACGATCCGAAGTCGTTGCCGCGCGGCCGATATAGCCGCGGGCCAGCTGCGGACCCGACAGGTAGAGCTCACCGACGACACCGCCGGGCACCGGGCGCAGCCTGGAATCCAGGACATAGGCCGCGGTTCCGGCGTTCGGGGTGCCGATGGTCGGGGTGTCGAAGTCCGCGACGGGTGCGACCACGGCCTCGACGGTGGTCTCGGTGGGTCCGTAGCAGTTGTAGACGGCGGTGCCCCGGCCACCGGCCGCGACGCCCTCGCGCGGGGCGAGCTCACGCAGTCGCGCCCACAGCGCGGCGTCGATGGCCTCGCCGCCCAGCGCCAGCACCGGCAGCTCGCGGTCCACCAGACCGGCGGCATTGAGCTGCGCGAACATCGACGGGGTGGTGTCGATCATGTCGATGTCGGCGGCGATCATGCCCGCGCACAACCGGTGCGCGTCCCGCACTTCCTCGGCGTCGAACAGGTGGATGGTCTGCCCGGCGAGCAGTCCGACCATCGGCTGCCAGGAGGCGTCGAAACTCAACGACCAGGCGTGGGCGATGCGCAGCGGGCGGCCCAGCCGCGTCATCGCGGGGCGATAGACGCGGTCGCGGTGATCGGCGAAGTACGCCATGAGCGCGGCATCGGTGCCGGCCACGCCCTTGGGTTCGCCGGTCGAGCCGGAGGTGAAGATCAGGTACGCGAGCTGGTCCGGATGGCGGGTGACGGGCGGGCATTCCACGCGGTCAGCCGAATCACGGTTCCCGGTAATGGGATCGTTCGTGACGACGGGATCGACCAGCAGGACCGGCCGGGCACCCCCACCGGTCAACAGTGAATCCTGCGGATCGAGGTGGTCACGGGTGCCGGAGTCGGTGACAACCAGGGCCGGCCGCGCCTGACGCAGGATCGATTCGATCCGGGCGGGCGGAAGCGTGATGTCCACCGGCACATACGCGCCGCCCGCCGCGAAGGCCGCCAGCAGGGCGATGATCGAACGGGGTGAGCGCGGCAGCACCAGTGCCACCACGCTTTCCGGGCCGACACCCTGCGCCGCGAACTCGCGGGCCTGCCGGGCGGCCAGTTCCCGCAGCTCTCGATAGGTCACGCGCAGACCCGAACTATCCTGCAACGCAATGGCTTCCGGCGTCGCGGCGGCCTGTTCCTGGAAGAGATCCCATACCGACCCGGCGGTCGGACCGGCGGCGGAATCCACTGTCGCCAGGGCT
This sequence comes from Nocardia sp. NPDC004582, assembly GCF_053602115.1. NCBI lineage: Bacteria > Bacillati > Actinomycetota > Actinomycetes > Mycobacteriales > Nocardiaceae > Nocardia > Nocardia sp. NPDC004582. Next base: position 4,053 of record NZ_JBSGCY010000046.1, read on the forward strand.
TCGTCGCGACCGGAATCCCGCTCCGGCGAAGCGATTCCGCTCTGCGCGCCGACGGGCGGGTGACTCGCGGTGGAGGCGTAGGCCGCGGCCTCGGCGGCGATGAGCACGCTGAGGGAATCCGGTGTGGCCGTGCCGATCCCGGGCAGCTGCCGCAGCACGGCCAGCAGTCGCTCCCCCAGGTCGGCGGCGGGCAGGTACGGCAGGGCGGCGGGCATGGCCTCGAACTGGACCAGCAGTTCGTCGCCGCTCATATGGGCGACCACGGTGAGCGGATAGTGCGCGAGGGATTCCATCTCGACCGGCCGGAACCGCGCTCCGTCGGGTGCGGTGACGGTGCGGATGGCGTCGTCGATGGGCGCGTTCTCGAACACGAACAGGGTGTCGAAGAGGGTGCCGTGCCCGGCGGCGCGCTGCACCGAGGACAGGCTCACGTAGCCGATGTCACGCATGGCCGCGCATTCGCGCTGCAGGCGCGCGCACTGCTCGACCACGGACAGTTCCCGGTCCAGGCGGTGGGTGACCGGCACGGTGTTGATGAACAGCCCGACCATGCCCTCCACGCCCGGAAGCTGGTCGGGGCGGCCGGAAATGGTGGTGCCATAGACGACGTCGCGGCGGTCGGTGAGGCGGCCGAGCAGCACCGTCCAGGCGAACTGCACCGCGGTGTTGAGGGTCAGGCCGTGGGCGGCGGCCCAGGACCGGACGGCCTCGGTGTCGGCGGCGGACAGCAGCAGCCGCGTCTTCTCCGGCACCGCGTCGGCGGCGATCGGCGCGCCGCCCGCCAGCAGCAGCGGGCCGGTCAGCTCGGCCAGGTAGTCGGTCCAGCGCCGGGTGACGGCCGCGGTGTCCTGCGCGCCGAGCCAGGCGATGTAGTCGCGGTACGGGCGCGGTTTCGGCAGCGCCGCGACGGATCCGCCCGCCTGGTAGACGGCCAGCAGTTCGGTGAAGTAGATCGCCACCGCCCAGCCGTCCATCAGGATGTGGTGGGCGGTCAGGATCATGCGGCGCGCACCGGTTTCCGGCACGGTGAGCAGCAGCACCCGCAGGGCGGGGCCGCGGCTCAGGTCGAACGGGGCGCGCCGTTCGGCCGCGGCGAGGTCGTCGAATTCCTCGGGCCGCGCATCGCGTTCGGTCCACGGCAGCTCGGCGTGGACGGGCACGATCTGCACCGGCCGCGGCACGTTCTCGTCCCAGAACGCGGCCCGCAGGTTGGGGTGGCGGTCCAGCATGGCCTGGGCGCTGCGGCGCAGCAGGCCGGGGTCGAGCGGGCCGTCGATGTCCACCACGAATTGCATGGTGTACAGGTCGATTCCGTCGCCGGCGAGCCGCGACAGCGAGAACAGGCCCTCCTGCAGCGGGCTCAGGGCCAGGACGTCCTCGATCGCCGGCGGGGCGCTCGGGGTTCCGGCGGCGGCGGTCATCGCGCGCCCCAGGAGGCGGTCAGGGCGGCGAGGGCGTCGGCGTCGAGGCCGGAGGCGCTCATGGGTGCGGATTCCTCCTGTGGAATCGACTCCGCTTGCGCGGCAGCGGGTTCGGCGGCGTCGACCGCCGCGGCCAGTTCGGCGATGGTGAGGTGCTCGAACACCAGCTGCGGGGTGAGCGGCAGGCCGAGCGCGGTGGCGCGGGCCGACCACTGGATGGAGATGACGCTGTCGCCGCCGAGCGCGAAGAAGTTGTCGTCGGCCTCGACATCGTCGATCTCGAGCAGCTCCTGCAGCAGGTCGATGAGCGCACGCTCGGTGGCGGCGTGGTCGCCGGTGGCCACCGCGAGCGCCCGTGCGGCGGGCGCGGGCGGCGCGAGCAGCCGGTTCAGGTCGGCGACCGGCAGCACCTCGAGTTCGACCACGGTGCGGTCGGGCGCGGTCGCGTACGCCTCCAGGGTGGCGACCAGCGCGGACCCGATGAGCCGCACGGTCTCCGGCTCGTACAGGTCGGCATTGGCGACCACGCGCACGGCCAGTCCGCCGTCGCCGGTGACGTTCACGGAGATATTGAGATCCAGGAACGACACGTCGAAGTCGACGGGCAGCACGGTGGCGGTGGTGGCTCCGGCCACGGTCACCGTCGCCGGAGCCCAGTCCGCGCCGCGGAAGTGCAGCATGTTCTGGAACAACGGATTGCGGGAGCGGGAACGCGCCGGGTTGAGCGCCTCCACCAGACGTTCGATCGGAAGTTCCTGGTGGGCGTGGGCATCCAGCACCACCTCGCGGCCGCGGCGCACGGTGTCGCGCAGGGTCGGCGTGCCGGACAGGTCGTTGCGCAGCACCGCCATATTGGCGAACAGGCCGACCAGCGGCGCGGTGGCCGGGTCGACCCGGCCGGCCACCGGGGTGCCGAGGGCGATGTCGGAGCCGCCGCCCAGCTTGTGCAGCAGGGTCGCGACGGCGGCCTGGTAGACCATGAATTCGGTTGCGCCACAGGACTCCGCGAGGGCGGCGAGCCCGGTGCGCAGCGCGGCGGGGGCGGCGAAGGTGGCGATCTCGCCACGCTTGCCGAGCACCGCGGGCCGGGCCCGGTCGGGTGCGACGTCGATCTGATCCGGGACGCCGGCCAGCGCGCCGCGCCAGTGCTCGAGCTGGGCCAGGCCATAGTCGCGCGCCGCGGAATCCGTGCCCGGCCCGAAGACGTCGTGCTGCCACAGCACGTAATCCGCGTACTGCACGGCGAGCGGAGTCCACTCCGGGGCCCGGCCGACCTCGACGCGGGCGCGGTAGGCGGCGATCAGGTCGTCGAGCAGGATGCCCAGCGAGGCGTGGTCGGCCACGATGTGGTGCACCAGCAGCGACAGCACCTGGGTGCTCGGGTCGAGCACCAGCAGCCGGGCGCGCAGCAGCGGCTCGGATTCGACGGTGAAGGCGTAACGGCCGATCTCGGCGAGTTCGTCCGACAGCAGTTCCGGATCCACACCGGTCACTTCGAGCGCGACCTCCCCGGCCGCCCGGACCTCCTGGTACGGAATGCCGTCCTGCTCACCGAATCCGGTGCGCAGCGCCTCGTGCCGGGCCACCACGTCGGTGAGTGCGGCGCGCAGCGCGGGAATGTCGAGGCCGCCGTCGAAACGCACGGCGAAGGGCAGGTTGCCGACCGCGCTGGGGCCCTCCATGCGGTACTGGAACCACATGGCCAGCTGCGAATAGGACAGCGGCAGCCGCCGCGGGCGCTCCCGTTCGGTCACCGCGGGACGGCCGGAAACCGGTGCGGGGACCACGGTCTCGACCGGCTCGGCCGGCTCGTCCGCGTCGTCCATGGCGTCGAGGTCGATGCCGAACTCGTCGCGGAACCGGGCGACCAGACCCGCCGCGAGACCGGCCGGGGTGGGGGTGTCGAACACGACCCGCACATCCAGTTCCACGCCGAACTCCGCGCGAATCTGCGCGACCAGGCGGGCCGCCAGCAGCGAATGGCCGCCGAGTTCGAAGAACGAATCGTCCGCGCCGACGACCGGGACGCCGAACAGGTGCGAGTAGATCCCGCACAGGCGGCGCTCGGTGGCGGTGGCGGGCGCGCGGTGCGCGCGCTCCACGGCCGGAGCCGGGGCGGGCAGGGCGCGCTTGTCCAGCTTGCCGTTGACGGTCAGCGGGATCTCGTCGATCACGGCGAAAGCGCTGGGCACCATGTACTCCGGCAGCGCGGCGGCGGCCTGGGCGCGGACCTGCTCCACGTCCACGGTCGCGCCGGCGGCGGGCACCAGGTAGGCGGCCAGCTGCGCGCCGACAGCCGGATCCTCGGTCACCACGACCACGCAGTGGCCGACGGCCGGGTGCGCGGCCAGCGCCGACTCCACCTCGCCGAGTTCGATGCGGAAGCCGCGCACCTTCACCTGTTCGTCGGCGCGGCCCACGAAGTCGATCTCACCGAACTCGTTGCGGCGGGCCAGATCTCCGGAGCGGTACAGTCGCGCGCCCGGCGTGAAGGGGTCGGCGACGAAACGGCTCGCGGTGAGGGCCGGACGACCCAGATAGCCGCGCGCCAATTGCGCACCGCCCAGGTAGATCTCGCCGACCACGCCCGCCGGCACCAACTGCAGGGCGTCGTCGAGCAGGTAGGCGTGCACGTTCTGGTTGGGGACGCCGATCGGCACGATCCCGGTGCCCTGCGGGCCCGACACCGGCTGATGGGTGGCGCACACGACGGCCTCGGTCGGGCCGTAGTGGTTGCGCAGTTCGGCGTCGAAGACGGTCGCGAACTTGTCGGCCACCTCACCGGGCAGCGCCTCGCCGCCGACCGGGACGTGACGCAGCGCGCGCCACTCGCTCACCTCGGGCAGCAGCAGGAAGGTGCTGAGCATGGACGGCACCATGTGCAGCACGGTGACGCCGCGGCGGGTGATCAGGTCGGCGACGTAGCGGATGTCACGGAACGCCTCCGGCTTGGGCACGATCAGGCGCGCGCCCAGCGCGAGGGTGACGAAGATGTCGAGCAGCGAGGCGTCGAAGGACACCGAGGACGACTGCAGCAGTATGTCTTCCGACGTCATGCCCCATTCTGCGGTGAAGCTGACCACGTGCTCGGCGATCGCGGCGTGCGAGACCGGGACGCCCTTGGGCTGGCCCGTCGACCCCGAGGTGTAGATGACGTAGGCCAGGTTGGCCGGGAGCAGCGGACGCACGCGGTCGGCGTCCGAGGGGTCGGTGTCGGGCAGACCGGCGGCGGCCTGCTCCGCGGCGTCGAGCTCGACCCGGCCCAGCACCAGCCGCGGGGCGGCGTCGGCGACCAAGTAGTCGATGCGGTCGTCCGGGTAAGCGGGATCGATGGGCAGGTAGGCCGCGCCCGCCTTGAGCACGGCGTAGACGGCCACGATGAACTCGACCGAATTGCTCATGCGCAGCGCGACGATGTCCTCGCCGCCCAGACCCTCGCGAATCAGCCAGTGCGCCAGTCGATTCGCGCGGCGGTTCAGGTCCGCGTAGGTGAGTTCGGTCTCGTCCGACACCAGGGCGAGAGTCTCGGGTCCGGCGGCGACGGCGGCCTCGAACAGGTCGACCATGGTGGTGTCGTCCGAGGGCACCTGCGCGCCGCGCGACTGCGCCAGGATCGCGGTGCGGTCGTCGCCGCCCAGCATGTCGAGGTCGGCGAGACGGGCGGCGGGCGCGCTCAGCGCCCGATCCAGCAGGCGCACGAAGTGTTCCAGCATGCGCCGCACCAGCGGCTCGGACAGCACGTCCACCTGGTACTCGGCCTCGAGCACCGCGCCATGCGCGCTCTCGGTGACGACGGCCAGGGCCAGCGGCACCTGCGCGGTCGGCGCGCCCAGCTCGTCCAGCTGCACCGAGGAGACCTCGCGCAGCGCGAACCCGTCGGCGCTCTTGCGGACACTGAAGCCCAGGCGCACCAGCTGATCCATGCCGTCACGTCCGGCGACCCGCTCCGGGTTCACCTCGCGGACGATACGGTCGATGCCGACGGCCTGGTGCGCGAAGGCGTCCAGGCAGGTGCGCTTGGTGGACTCGACCAGGCCGGCGAAAGTCTGGGTGCGGGCGAAGGTCTCGCGCAGCAGCAGGGTGTTGCCGAAGTAGCCGATGAGCTGTTCGGCGGCGGCCGACCGGCGGTTGGTGACCGGGATGGACACCAGGAAGTCCTCGGCGGCGGTGTAGCGCTGGATCAGCGCCGCGTACCCGGCGAGCAGCACCATGAAGGGGCTGGCCGCGCGCTCGCGGGCAAAGGCGTCCACGCGGTCGAGCAGGTCGGCGGGCAGGGCCACGGTGCAGCGGTCGGCGCGCTTGGAGGGTGCGGCCACCGCCGCGCCGGGTAGCTCGAGCGGTTCGGGCAAGGGGCGCAGGGTGTTTCGCCAGTAGGCGATGTCCGCCTCGTCATCGGCGGGGGCGTCGAGGACCTCGAGGTCGACGAACTGGGCGGGCGGGGCGGACCGCGCGGCGCCGTTGTAGGCGGCGTTCAGGTCGCTGAAGAACACGCCCCAGGCGTCGTCGTCCCAGCAGCCGTGGTGCGCCGACAGCAGCAGCACCCACTCCTGGGTTCCGGTGCGCACCAAGGTGATCCGCAGCGGCAGTTCGGTCGCCAAGTCGAAGGGGCGGCCGAACTCGCGTCGCGCCAGCACCTCCACCCGCACCTGGCGGGCGGACTCGGCCAGCTCGGTCAGATCGTGCGACTGCCACGGCAGGGTGATGTCGTCGGTGAACACCTGGAAGGGCTCGCCGTTCTCGTCCACACCGAAGGTGGTGCGCAGCACGTCGTGCCGGGCGAACACCGACGCCACCGCCCGCCGCAGCCGCTCCTCGTCCAGCGCGCCGGTCAGCCGGTACGCCACGCAGATGTTCAGCGTGGTGTCCTCGGGATCACGGGTCTGCAGGAACCACATGCGGCGCTGACCGGCCGACAGCGGCCGCCGCTCCCCCGCCGCGGTGCGGCGCGCCGGGGCGGCGGCGTCGACGGCCAGACCCTGCTCGGCCAGCTTGCGCCGCAACAGTTCCCGGCGGCGGTCCGCGACGGAGGTTCCGGCCACGGTCACGGTGGCATCGGTGTCTGACATGAGATCTGGCCCCTAGCCCTTAGTTGGTGTTCGCTGCCATGAGCAGCACGACATCGTCGAGTGACGCACCGCCGAGAATCGCGGCGACCGGCAGATCCCGGTCCAGCGACGCCTGCACGCGCTTGCGGAAGTCCAAGGCCTGCAAGGAATCCAGACCCAACGCGACCAGCGGCACCGAACGGTCGATGCTGTCGCCGGTGTCGATGCCCATCACGCGTTCGAGCTCGGCGAGCACCTGATCCGCCAGCGGGCGGTCAGCGACGACCGGCGCGGGTGCGGCGGGCTCCGGCGCGACGACCTCGGCCGCGACGGGCGCTTCCGGTTCCGCGGCCGCGATCGCCGGGACCGGTTCGGGCTCCGGCACTTCCGACAGCACCGACGCCTGACCGAACGCGCCCATGACATCGCGCAGGAACGGCCAGTCCGCGGAGATGACGATGGCGTCCGTCGGCTGCCCGGTGAATCCGGCGGCGATCGCGTCGGCGGGACGCATCGGGAACACCCCGGCGCCCTCGACCCGCGCCATACCCGCCTCGTCCAGCGGGCCCGCGACACTCCACAGGCCCCACTCCAGCGACGAACAGTCGATGCCCCGCTCCCGCACACGGCGGGCGAGCACATCCAGCATTCGGTTGGTGACCGCGTACAGGATCTGCCCGCGCCCACCGAGAGTCGCGGCCATGGACGAGCACAGCAGCACCCGGCCGGTCGCGCTCAACGGCACCGCGTCCAGCACGGCTTCCAGGCCGAGGACCTTCGACGCGGCGGCGGTGGCCACCAGGTCGGCGGTGATCTCCTCGATGCCCGCGTCCACATAGTTGACGGCGGCGTGGACGAGCAGACTCACCGGCCGCTGCCCCAGCCCCGACGCCAGGCGCGCGACGTCGTCGACGGCGTTCACGTCACAGGCCTCGACCACGATCTCGGTGGCTCCGGCGGACCGCACCCGCGCCACATCCGCGGCGACCGCACCGGATTCGCCGGACCGGCTGACCAGGGTGACCCGACCCGCGCCCTGCCGGGCGAAATGCTCCGCGAACAACAGACCGAGCTTGCCGGTGCCGCCCACGATCAGCACATGATCGAGATCGGCGGCCGCACCGGGCTCGGACTCGTCGGCCACCAAGCGCTTGGCGAAGACCTTCCCGCCGCGCAGCGCGACCTCCGGCTCACCCGCGGTATGCAGCGCCGCCACCATACGATTCGACTCGGCGGCCCCGGCGTCGGCCGCCAGATCCAGGTGCCGGAACAGCACGCCGGGCTTCTCCACACCGACACACCGGAATCCGGACGCCACCGCGCTGTGGAACAGCTGCGGCACGGCATCGCCCGGAACCACGGCTTCACCACCGACCGTCACCAGCCAGCAGTCGCCGCCGGGCCGAACGCCCGCGAGTGCGGGCAACCACGCACGCCCTGCGAAGAATTCGCTCAGCTCGGCGACCGCACACGCCGAGTCGCCTTCCGGCAGCGCGGGCCACAGGATCACCACGCTGTCGTACGTCGGCACCGACAAGGCCGAGACGGCCTCAGCGGTCGCGGTGGCGCCGTAGCGGTCGGCGGCCGCCAGCAGGGCGGCGAGCTGGTCGGCGCAGCGGCCGGTCGGGTCGACGAAGGCCAGGCGGCGCGGGGCGGTCAGGGAGCGGCGCTCCCAGGGGGTCCACTTCTCCACCAGGCGTTGGGGTTTCGGCACGGCCGGGGCCGGGGCGGTGATCTTTTCGGGAGCGTAGCCCGGGTTCGCCCACAGGCGCTTGGGGTTCATCACCGTGTGCGGGAAGTCGCGCAGCGGGAGAGCCGGGGTGGCGTCGGTGCACAGGGCATTCCAGTCGTAGCCGAGGTCGTGGACCGCGACAGTGGCCAGGTTGCGGGTGAATTCGCGCAGGGTGGTCGCGGTGCGCAGGGAGGTGCCGAGAACCTTGAAGTCGCGGGGGCCGCGGGCCGGGTCCGGCGGGACCAGGGTGAGGTTCTCCTGGAGGGCCAGCTGCAGGACGGGGTGCTCGACCACCTCGATGAGGGTGTCGATGCCGTCGCGGGCCGCGGCCACCACGGCGCGGTCGAAGCGGACGCGGTTGCGCAGGTTCCAGTACCAGTACTGTTCCTGGATCAGGTCGGCGGTGATGGGCGCGCCCAAGGTCGCTCCATAGCACGGGATCTCGCTGCCGAGGAAGGTCGCGCTGCTCATCTCGCCGCCGAGGAAGCCCTCGAACTCCTCGCGCAGTTCGGCCACGATCGAGGTGTGGGCCGGGTAGGCGACCCCGATCTCGCGGGCGAACTGGCCCTGGGCGGTGGCCGCGGCGACCATGTCGGTGATGGTCTCGCGGTCACCGGAGATGGCCATGATGTGCGGGGCGTTCACCACCGACAGCTCGGCCCAGCCGGAGTTCCGCGCCAGCAGCGCCTCGCAGTCCTCGCGGTCCATGGCCAGCACGGCCATGGAGAAGCCGCGCGGGGACAGGCGCTCGACCAGGCGCGCGCGGTGGGTGACCACCAGCACGGCGTCACGCACCGACATCACCCCCGAGACCGCGCCCGCGGCCAGCTCACCCTGGCTGTGGCCGACGGTCGCGGCCGGCTCGACGCCCGCGGCCCGCCACATGGCGGCCAGACCGGCCATGTGGAACATCAAGGCGGGCTGCACTTCCCACACCGTGTCCTGGTACCGCCCTTCGGCGCCGAGCAGGTAGTGCAGCGGCTGATCATGGCCGAAGCGCTCGGCGTGCAGACCCGAGCACTCGTCGACCGCCGAGCGATAAGCCGGGGACAGCTCGTAGTACAGCTTGCCCATACCCGGGCGCTGCGAGCCCTGACCGGGGAACACGAACCCGATGCGGCGCGCGGTGGCGGGACCGTCACCGGACACGACCGCCGGATGCGCGGTCCCGGCGGCGACGGCGCGCAGCGCGTCGAGCAGCTCCTCGCGTCCGGTGACCATGGCCAGCGCCCGGTACCGGCGGGCGGCGCGGGTACGGAACAGCATGTCCGCCACCCGATCCGGGCCGACCGCGGGCCGCGACTCCAGGAAGTCCAGAATGCCCGCCGCCTCGGCACGCACGCCATCGGCGGTGTCGGACGAGAGCAGAACGGGGATGCTGCCATCGGGCAGCCGGTGGCTAGACATCGCTTTCCTCCAGCTCGGGCAGGGCGACCAGGGCATGCGCGTTGGTGCCCGCGACACCGAACGAGGACACGGCCGCGTAGCGCACGCCGTCCACCGCGTGCCACGGCTCCAGCTCGGTCGCCAGACGCAGACTCGTGGCGTTCCAATCGATTTCGGCGGTGGGGCGGTCGGCGTGCAGGGTCGGCGGGATCTGGCCGTGCAGCCCCGCCAGCAGCACCTTGATCAGCGCGAGCAGCCCGGACGCCGCCTGCGCGTGACCGCCGTTCGACTTCACCGAGCCCAGGCGCGGGGTATCGGCCCGCGCGATGCCGTAAGTGGCGGCGAGCGCGGCCAATTCGAGCGGATCACCGACCGGGGTTCCGGTGCCGTGCCCCTCGACGAGACCGACCTGCTCGGCGGCGATCCCGGACACCGCCAGGGTGTCGCGGATCAGCCGTTCCTGCGCGGCCGCGCTCGGCACGGCGATCGGGGCGCCCTTGCCGTTGTGGTTGACCCGCGAACCCAGCAGCCGCCCGTACACCCGATGCCCGAGCGCCTGAGCCCGTGATTCCCGTTCCAGCACAACGACTCCCGCACCCTCGCCCCACAGCGTGCCGGTGGCGTCGGCGGCGTAGGAGCGGCAGTGGCCGTCGGAGGCCAGCGCGTTGTTCTTGGAGAACTCGTAGAACGCGCCCGGTGAGCCCATCACGCACACGCCGCCCGCGAGCGCCCACTCGCACTCCCCCGCGCGGATCGCGGCGGCCGCCTGGTGCACGGCGGTGAGCGCGGACGCGCACGCGGTGTCGACGCTGATCGAGGGACCGGTCAGGCCCAGCCCGTGCGAGATGCGCCCGGCCACCGCGCCCAGCGCGGTCCCGGTGACCCGGTACCCGCTGTGCTCGTTGACCGAGGCCACCCGGGGCCCGTACTCCATGACCGAGACGCCCATCCAGCAGCCGGCCGAATCACCGTCCACCGCAGCGGGATTGATCCCCGCCTGCTCGAGCGCCCGCCAGGCCACCCGCATCCCGGCCCGCTGCTGCGGGTCCATGGCGACCGCCTCGCGCGGGGTGATGCCGAAGAACAGCGGATCGAACTCGGTCGCGCCGGTCAGGAAGCCGCCCGCGTCGGGGACCGCGCTCCAGCCGTCCTGAGCGCCCAGGCTCAGCAGTTCCGCCAGCGGCCAGTCCCGGTCGTGTGGGAACGGTCCCAGCAGTTCGCGGCCCGAGGCCAGCGCCGACCAGAAGTCCGCGAGGGTGTCGATACCGCCGGGCGCCTCGATGCCCATACCGACGATCACGATCGGATCGCCGGAGTCCGCTCCGGTCACGCGACGACGCTCTTCTCCGCGGCGAGCAGCTCGGCGATGCCGTCGATGTGCTGGTCCAGATAGAAGTGGCCGCCCGCGAACATGGTGACCCGGATGCCCGCGCGGCTGTGGCTCTCCCACGCGAACAGGTCACGCGGCGCGACGAATTCGTCCTCGTCGCCGCCGAGCACGTGAACGGGCGCGTCCACGGCGACCTCGGCCGGGCAGGAGTAGGCGTCGAAGGCCCGGTAGTCGGCCTTCATCACCGGCAGCGCCATGCGCAGCACCTCACGGCTGCCCAGCACCTCCGCGCCGGTGCCGTTGAGCGCCGACATGTGGTCGAGCAGCGCCTCGTCGTCGGTGGGGTGGTTCGGCAGATCGGCGATGCGCGCGGGCGCGGCGGCCGAGGAGGCGGCCAGCAACCGCACGGTCAACCCGGCGGCCTCGGCCAGCCGGGCGAACTCGAAGGCGACGATCGCGCCCATGCTGTGGCCGAAAACCGTCAGGGGCGCACCGGTGTCGTGCGTGGATTCCCGGAAGGCCGCGAAGGCTCCGGCGGCCATGTCCTGCAGCGTTTCCGCCGCGGCCTCGCGGGCGCGGTCCTGACGGCCCGGGTACTGGAACACCACGACATCGAATTCGGCGGCCATCCTCTTGGCGAAGACCCGGTAGGCGGAGGCGCCCGCGCCCGCGTGCGGGAAGATCAGCAGCGGTGGCGCGGATTCCGCACTCGGGGCCTGAAATTGCCTGATCCAGCCGAGTTCCCGTGCCATTTTCCCGCTCTCCTACGACCTGCCCGACGCATCAGCCGCCGGTTCTGCTTGTCCCCCTTGCAATGTCCGGGCAACCGTAACACCGCCTAGTTAGTATAGGCTAGCCTTACCAACCAGGGTGATCAAGCTAACCGACGAACGGAGCGCCACAGCGATGAACCGGACGACCTACGTCCTCGCGCGCGAACTCACGGACCTTCCGGACCACATCCGCCGCGCCCCCGCACCCGTGGTGCCCGAGTTCCCCGCACCGTTCACGCTGCGCCTGGTGGACGTCGAATCCGGCGATCCGGAGACCATCACCGAATGGATGCACCGCCCGCACCTGCTCGAGACCTGGGAACAGGCCTGGGACGCCGACCGCCGCCGCCTCGACTGCGCCACCCAGCTGGCCGGAACCTTCTCCCGGCCTTGCGTTCTCGAATACGACTTCACCGCACTCGGCAAGCCCGAGCTCGGTAACCGCGAGGTCGCCTATGTGGAGTTGTACCGGCCCGCCAAGGACGAGATCGCCCGCCTCTACGACGCCGACGCACACGACATGGGCTTCCACATCGCCACCGCCGACACCACACTGCTGGGCCGCGGCGTCATGTCGGACTGGATGCGCCGGCTCGGCCAGGCGGTCCTGGCGGCCGCACCCGAATGCCGCCGGCTGCTGTGCGAACCCGATCACCGCAACGCCCCCATGCGGAAGGCGTTGGAGAAGATCGGGTGGCAGCACCTCGGCGACTTCGACATTCGGCCGGACCGTCGGATCTCGCTCTACACGCTGCCGCGGACCGCGGCGGACCGGCCCGAGATCCGGTAGCGCGGACCGGGATTCACCACCGGCTGCAGGATCCGGTCCGACAGCTCGCCCAGGCAGCTGAGATTCGGGAAACCCGGACCCTGCGCCATGGCGGCCATATTCGGCAGATACAGCTTGGCGTCCAGCCCGGACACCGCCAGGTCGTAGCCGATGGCCGCCTCCAGCCGCGCGGGCTCGAGCGGACCGCCCACGGCCAACTCCAGCAGATCGGTTGCGGCGGAATCGAACAGATCCAGGAACCACAGCGGTTGCCCGCCGGTCGCGTCCACCACCAGATCGAAGGTGTGCACCTGGTCCGGGCGCAGATCGTTGCGCAGGGTCAGGGCGACCCGGTCGTCCTGCTCGGCCAGGCTCACCACGCGGCCCTGCAGATGATGCACCCGGTTGTCGCCCAGCAGGCTCTCCTGCACGCGCACCGAGAACACGCCACGATCGGTGCGGCGGATGACATCCCGGCGCTCGGCCATGCCCAGCCCGGCCCACTTGGTCGGATCGCTGTAGAGCGAGTTCTCGAAATAGCTCTCACCGCGGGTGTACAGCGTCGCCTTGGGCGAGATCACCGAGACCGTCAGCATGTCGTGGTTGACCAGCTCGTCCAGCGCCGAACCCGCGGTCTCGCCGCCGCCGATCACCGCGACCCGCGAGGACGGCGGCAGCTCCCGGCGGCCCGCCAGCTCCCAGAACTCGCAGATGCTGAGCACCTTCGGGTGCTCGGCCAGGGCGCGGTCGCTGCGGCCGGGGCCGGTGATCATGACGGCGTCGCAATCGATCTCGTCGACCCGGCCGTCGGCGCCGGCGACCGAGACCAGCCAGCCGTCGGCCGCGGCGGCGATGCCGGTCACCGAACCCTGGACCAGGTCCATATCGCAGCGCTTGGCCACCCACTGCAGGTACTTGGCCCACACGTGGTGCTGCGGGCTGGGCCGGCCGCGGTCGATCCACTCGGCGTAGGTGCCGTGCTCGACCAGGAAGGCGGTCCAGCTGAACGCCCGCATGGCCTCGTCGATTTCGCGGTTGCGGCCGCGGGCCCAGGTGGAGTGGTACGGGAAGCCCACGTCCTTCTCCGGGCTGGTGCCCAGGCGGTGCCGTCCATCGGTCCAGCCGCCGGTCGGCAGCCAATTGCCGCCCACCGTCCGCGCTTCCACCACGGTCACCCGCGGCGCGGGCAGGCCCAGGTCCCGCAGCACCCGCGACTTGGCCGCTACCGCCAGGGCTTTCGGCCCCGCACCGACCACCAGAAGTGTCTCCACCGCTTCTCCGTCCCAGTTGCTCAACTGTTGCCTGCCTCGCACAACCCGCCAACCACTTTAGGTTTGCATAGCCTTACCTTATATTGATTCGGCAGCGCTTGCGAAGCGCTCGAGACGAAAAGATTGGACAGAACACATGCCCCGTACTTCGCGCCTCCTCGGTGCCGCCCTCGCCACCGCCGCCCTGCTCGCCGGAACCGGCGCCGGCGCGGTGACCGCCACGGCCGCACCGGCATTCGCGCCCGCTCGCACCGCCTCCCTCGGCACCGGCGACCTCGAGGCCAAGCTGCAGACCGCCCTCAACACCGGCGCCGGCGCCGATGCCCGGGCCAACGAGCTCGAGGCCGGCCACGCCGGTCTGCCGCTGCTCGACCAGGTCGGCACCGCCATGAACGCCGCCCCGCCGAGCTTCCGCTGGACCATCCTGGGCCCGGTCACCGAGAACGGCGACACCCTCTCGGCCACCCTGCAGACGGCTGTCGACGGCTTCGATCCGTTCACCTTCCCGCTGACCTGGAAGCTGATCGACGGCACCTGGAAGCTGTCCAGCGAGTCCGAGTGCACCGTGGCGAGCGTGGCCTTCCTGCCCTGCAGCCTGTGAGCTGACCCTCGAACGGCCCCGGACTCCAAGGGAATCCGGGGCCGTTCGGCTATCCGGGGACCGGAGCCAGCCGCCAGCCCGAGGCCCGGGTGCGCTCGTTCCAGAAGGCGGCGTAGCGGCCGTCGAGAGCGATCAGCTCCGCGTGGGTGCCGCGTTCGACGATCCGACCGGCGTCCATGAACAGGATCTGGTCGGCGTGCGCGATCGTCGCCAGCCGATGCGCCACCACGAGAACCGTCCGGCCCCGGGTGAGTTCGTGCACACCGCGCACCACGGCCGCCTCGTTGTGCGGATCCAGCGCGCTGGTCGCCTCGTCCAGCAGCACGATCGGAGCATCCTTGACCAGGGCGCGCGCGATCGAAACCCGCTGGCGCTCACCGCCGGACAGCGCCGAACCGCCCTCACCGACCGCGGTCTGCCAGCCGTCGGGCAGCCGCTCGGCGATCTCGTCCACCCGCGCGGTGCGCGCGGCCGCGAGCACCTCGGCGTCGGTCGCCTCCGGGCGGCCCGCCCGAATGTTCTCCAGCACAGAGCGATCGAAGAGATAGACGCTCTGGAAGACCAGCGCCAGACGGCTCAGCAGCGACTCGGCGGGCTGGTCACGGACATCGTGGCCGCCGACCGACACCCGGCCCGCATCCGCGTCGTGGAAACGAGCCGCCAAGCGCAGCAGCGTGGACTTGCCCGCGCCGCTGGGACCGACGATGGCGGTGGTGGTGCCGGGAGCGGCGGTGAACGAGACGTCCTCCAGCACCGTCTTGCCCGGGCCGTAACCGAAGCTGACGCCCTCGAACTCGACCCGCGCGGCAGCGTGCTCGACCGGGGAATCCGGCTGCGCCAGCCCCGGTTCCGCCAGCAGCGCGCTCACCCGGTCGGCGGCGGCCGCGGCCGCGCGCAACGCGCCGCCCAGCTGCGCGGCCTGGGTCAGCGGCTCGATGAAACGCGAACTCACCGCGATCAGGGCGATCGCCGCCGCCGCCGAGATCGCGCCATCCGTGGCCCGGCCCACCACCAGGTACACCAGCACCAGGAAGACGGCCTGCACCACCAGCGCGAAACCGATCAGACCGGGCACAGCGGCCACCAGCAGGCCATTGGCGGCGCTGCGCTGACGCGCCAGGGCCGCGTCCAGCGCCCGGTTGCCCGCGCCGACCGCGCCCAGCGAACGCAGCATCGGCTGCGCCTGAGCGAATTCCAGCACCCGGGCGTTCGCCTCGGTCGCGGCCTCGTGCATGCGCTCGTCGGCGCCCACATAGGAACGGTTGGCCCACAGGTTCACCAGGAACAACACCGGCGCGGTCACCAGCATGGCCAGCGAGATCCGCCAGTCGACGAACAGCATGCCCAGCGCGACGCCCAGCGGAACCAGCACGCCGGTCAGCATCTTCGCCAGCAGATAGGCGATCAGGCCCTGCACCTCGCGGACGTTCTCGACCATCACCCGCGACAGCTCACCCGCGTGCCGGTCGTCGAACCAGCCCAGCGGCAACGCGTTCAGATGATCGCCGAGCCGGGTCTGCAGGCCGTGCTGCATGCCCACACCGACCCGCAGGCCCAGCACCGACTGCAGGTAGCCGAACACCACGACCCCGGCCACGGCCAGCGCCAGCCACAGCGTCCACCACCAGGCCCGGCCCAGATCCTGGGCGAACAGGGCCTTCAGCACCGGCACCAGCAATACGTACGCGGCCGCCTGCGACAGCGCCTGGGCCACGATGGCCAGCAGCAATCGCGGTGTCAGCGCGGCGAATTCGCCCGGCACCAGGCCCAGCACCTTGCGGATCATCGGCTCTCCTCCTCGAGCACCGTCGCGTTGATCTCCCACAGCCGCTGGTACGGGCCGCCCGCGGCACGCAGGCTCGCGTGGTCACCCTGTTCGATCAGGGATCCGTTCTCCAGCACCAGGATTCGGTCCACACCGGTGATGGTGTGCAGGCGGTGCGCGATCACCAGGACGGTGCGGCCCGCCACCAGCTCGGCCAGCGCGTCCTGCACCGCGGCCTCGGATTCGGGGTCGGCGAAGGCGGTGGCCTCGTCCAGCACCAGGATCGGGGTGTCGGCCAGTAGCGTGCGGGCGATCGAAAGCCGTTGCGCCTCACCGCCGGACAGCACGACATCCACGCCGATCTCGGAGTCGTACCCGCGCGGCAGCGCCGTGATGCGGTCGTGGATGCGGGCGGCGCGGGCCACGCGTTCCAGCTCGGCGAGGCCGGCGTCGGGGCGGGCCAGGCGCAGATTCTCGGCGATGGTCCCGCGGATCAGGCGCACATCCTGGAAGACGAAGCCGACCGTGCGATACAACTCGTCGCTCGGGATATCGCGAATATCCCTGCCGCCGATGGTGATCCGGCCGCTGCCGACGTCGTAGAAGCGCGGCAGCAGCTTGGCCAGCGTCGACTTGCCGGAGCCGCTCGGGCCCACCAGGGCGGTCATGGTGCCGGGCGCGAGCTCGAGATCGACGGCGCGCAGCACCTGGTGGTCGGCGCGGTAACCGAAGCTCACGCCCTCGAAGCGGATCAGGCCCGCGGGCGCGTCCGGCGTCGCAGATTCGCCGGTGCCGGAGGCCAATTCCGGGGTGTCCATGAGTTCGTGCAAGCGCAGCGCGGCGTCACCGGCCGTGCGCAGCGCCTGGGTGCCGTAGCCCAGGCCCAGCAGCGAACTGCCCAAACCCAGCCCGACCAGCAGGAACGGCAACAGGTCGAGCGGCTCCAGCCAGTCCAGGCCGACGCCCGCCAGCCCGGCCACCACGATCAGCAGCATGACGAACACCGGGGAGACCACGGTGTCCGAGATCGACTGCACCGTCATGACGGGCAGCTTCAGCCGCCGCAGCCGGTCGGTCTGCTCCTCGACGGCCGCGCGGAACTCGCTGTGCGCCTTGCCCGCTCGCCCGAAGGCGCGCACCACCTGGATGCCGTCCACGAATTCGACGGTGGCGGCGCGGGTGCGCTGTTCGGCGGCGTTGTAGGCGAGCAGGCGCGCACGGCCGGGCTCGTCGAGCATGGCGCGCATGCACAGCGCGTACCCGATCAGCGGGATCAGCAGGACCAGGGTCAGCCGCCAGTCGACGGCGGCCAGGTACACCAGGGTCACCAGCGGCGCGGTCACCGAAGCGATGAAGTCCAGGCGCGCGTGCGCCACCAGATAGTGCAGCGCCTCGACATCGTCCTGCAGGTACTTCTTCACCTCGGCGGAGGCGCGGGCGCCGAACCAGCCCAGCGGCACCCGGGTCAGCTTGTCGGCCAGCAGCCGGCGCAGGGTCAGCTGATAGCGCGCGTCCACGGCGTGCGACCAGGTCAGCGCCACCGCCTGCAGGATCGCGCGGGCCACCAGGACCAGCACCGCGATCAGCAGCAGCCGCCACACTCGATCGGTATCGGGAACCTCCCGCAGCAGTTCCCGGCAGGCCGAGACGATCAGCAGGAACGGGACCACCGAGCAGACGGCGGCCACGGCCACGATCAGCCCGGCGGCCGTGAGCGGCCCGCGCACCGGCGCGAGGATCTCCTTGCGGGCGGCGGCTTCCCGCTGCCGCCGCGCTTTCGCCTCGGCCTTCGCGTCGGGCCCGCTCGGCTCGGGGCCCGCCTCGACCGCGGGCGGTGACTCGACCGTCATCAGTCCGCCTTCCACCTTCATCCGTCCGGCGCTCCCACGAACACCGGCGAGAAGATAGGTTAGGCTAACTTTTGCTTGCCGACCACACCGAGGGTCAGCGCGGCACCTTCGCGGTCAGCTTCGAACCATCCGCGTTGTGCACCATGCAGGTCGCGCGGCCGTTCGACTTGTTCCACTGGACCTCGTTCGCCGGGTACAGGATGAACGACTCCAGCTTGTCCACCACCGGGCTCGAGGCCAGCAGCTTGTCCAACTGCACCTGGCAGGCCTCGCTCGCCTTGTCGAACGACGCGTCGCCCGAACCCGGCCACGAACCCGGCAGATGCACCTGGGTGATCACCTCGCCGTCGTGCGGGGAATCGCAGGGCAGCACGGTCACCTTGCGGATGTGGTTGTTCTCCTCCACCGTCTGCACGCAGTCGCCGGTCTTCACATCGTCGATGGAGATCGAGGTCGGCGAGTCCGACAGGGCCGAGGTCCGGGTCGTATTGTCCTGCGACGCCGTGGTGTTCGAATCGGTCACCGCGGCGATGGCCACGATGACCACGGCGAACACCACCCACAGACCCGAGGCGATCAGACCGGCGATGGCCAGACCCCGCCCGGCCTGATTGCGCTGCTTGGTCTGATTCAGCGCGATCACACCGAACGGGATGGCCAGCAGACAGGTACCGAGCAGACCGAAGATCAGCGCGGCGATGGCGAAACCATTGGTCCCCTGCGCGGGCGGCGGCGCCACCGGATAGCCGGGCGGCATCGGCTGATACCCGGACTGGCCGTAGTCCGGCTGGCCATATGCCGGCTGAGGCCGGCCGTAGTCGGGCTGACCATAGGGGGGCTGCTGCCCGTAGTCCTGCTGCCCGTACCCGGGCTGGCCGTATTCCGGCTGCCCGGGCTGCGGATAGCCGTACGGGCCCGGCTGCGGCTGACCGGGCTGCCCCGGCATGCCCTGAGGCTGTTGGTCGTTCGGATACACGGGACCCCCGATCACGGCGCTGACCCGGACATTCCGGGCGTCGGCCCACCGTACCGCGCAATCCGGACATACCCGGGGACTAGGGTTTCCCGGGTGAGACGCAGGCAGCAACCACCGCTACCGAAGCGGCACGGATTGGATCCGGCCCGGTTGCGACTACCCGAGGAAGGCGACTGGGCGACCATCCGCGACCACCTCGTGGAACGGCTGCCCCGAGTCCGGCCCGAACGCATCGACGAACTGCTGCGCGAGGGCGGCATCGTGGATCTGACGGGACCCATCGCCCTCGATACGCCCTACGTGCCCGGCGGCGCGGTGTGGTTCCACCGCGACCTGCCCGAGGAGACCGAGGTCCCCTTCCCGATCGGCATCGTCCACCGCGACGACGACATCCTGATCGTGGACAAGCCGCACTTCCTCTCGACCATCCCCCGCGGCCAGCACATCCTGCAGACCGCCCTGGTGAAGCTGCGCCGCGACCTGGACCTGCCGGATCTGGTGCCCGCGCACCGGCTGGACCGGGTGACCGCCGGACTGGTCCTGTTCATCATCAATCCGGCCCGGCGCGGGGCGTACCAGACCCTGTTCCACAAGCGCCTGGTCCACAAGGAGTACGAGGCCATCGCGCGCTTCGATCCCGGCCTGGACCTGCCGCGCACGGTCGTCAGCCGCATCGTCAAGGAACGGCAGGTGCTCAAGGCCTACGAGACCGAGGGCGAGCCCAATGCCGAGACGGTCATCGAACTCCTCGAACAGCGCGACGGGCTGGGCCGCTACCGGGTGCGGCCGCGGACCGGGCGCACCCACCAGATCCGCATCCATATGAACAGCCTCGGGATCCCGATCCTGGGCGACGACTTCTATCCGGATCTCACCGACAAACCGGTCGACGACTACTCGCGGCCGCTGCAATTGCTGGCCTCGGCGCTGGAGTTCCCCGACCCCGTCACCCGCGAACCTCGGCGCTTCGAAACCGCGCGCACGCTGCGAGCCTGGGACGATCCCACGGGCTGGGCGAGCGATTAACCACAATCGAAGCGGATTCCAAGAATTCGCTCGTACACTGGCCGGGATGTCTCGAAACGATAACGGCGCGGCGGCGGCACTGCCGGAAGCGCCCACCCCGCCCGGCCACAAGCTGCACGCCTACGTGGACGTTGCCGTCGTTGTCGTCGTCTTGACCTGCACGAACCTCATCGCGCACTTCACCAACCAGTGGGCCAGCATCCTCTCGGTGCCGATTGCCGCGGTGGTGCTGGTGGCCATGGTCCGGCGTCGCGGACTGGGCTGGGCGGAGCTGGGACTCTCCCCCTCGCAGTGGCGGCGCGGCTCGGTCTGGGCACTGGCGGCGGTGGGCGTGGTGCTGGCGGCCGTGGCCATCGGCGCGGCACTGCCGATCACCCGGCCGTTCTTCCTGAACGACCGCTATGCCGCGGTCTCGGGCGCGCTCATCGCGTCCATGATCGTCATCCCCTTGCAGACCGCGATTCCGGAGGAGCTGGCCTTCCGCGGCGTGCTGCACGGCACCCTGGACCGGGTGGTCGGCGCGCGCGGCGTGTTCGCCGCCGGGTCGATGTTGTTCGGGCTCTGGCACATCGCCTCGTCGCTCGGATTGACCAGCGGCAACAAGGGTCTCACCGGATTCCTGGGCAGCGGCCCGGCCGGGCAGATCCTCGGGATCGGGCTCGCGGTGCTGGCGACGGCCGCGGCGGGCGTGGTCTTCACCTGGCTGCGGCGGCGCAGCGGCAGCCTGCTCGCGCCGATCGCGCTGCACTGGGCGGTGAACGGCGCGGGCGCGCTGGCGGCCGCGGTGGTGTGGCACGTGACCGTGCGCTGACGCCGGCTCCGCCGGCGAAGAAGAGGAGGCCGGCTGACCTGGGAACAGAGGATTATGGTCAGCCGGCCCGGGGTCGGTTCGGCGGGTTGGGCCACGCCGAACCGAGTCTGTGCGACGGGCGAAACTGTATCGGTTGTCCAGATCACCCCGTGGCACTTTCGAGAAAAAAGTGAAACGTGTTTATGTCAGACCTGATCGGGCGGGTCGTTCCAGCCCAGATCGCGGCCCAGCAGCTCGAACAGCTCCTCGTTGTACGGGCGGTAGAACTCCCGCAACCGAGTCAGCGTCGCCGCGTCGGCGGGCGGGAACTCCAACGGATTGCGGTTCGTCACCTCGGTGTGCGGCTCCGGCTCGATCGCGGGCAGACCGAGGAACTCGTGGATACCGCACACCGTCTTGGACGCGTCGGCGAAGAAGTCCTCGGCCGCCACCAGATGCACGTTCTCCCGGTCGTAGGTGTCGAGCCAGCGCCGAACCGAATGCACGTAGATCCCGGCCGCCAGCATCGGCATCGTCGGGAGCATCGTCGGCGGCGGGCCCGGAAACGACCCCAGCGCCAGCGCGACATACGTGCCGAAATCCGCGCCGTAACGCCCGCTGCCCAGACCGTTCCGGCCGCTCAGGAACAGATCCCACTTGTAATGCGAGTACGCCCGCCGTACCGGATCACGCAGCATCAGAACGACTTTCACCCGCGGGCTGGACTCGCGCAGGTTGTCGATCAGCGGCAGATCGTGCAGCAGCGGATCGAAATGCCCGACCAGCGCCCGGCCGGTGCGCCGGGCCACCGCGGCCTTCTCCCGCTCGGACGGCAGGTACGGCCCCCACGCGACCGGGAAGCCGTGCCCGATCTCCTTGGTCAGCGGCGCGACCACACTCGGATGCTGCATCAGATAGGCCGCCAGATCGGTGGTGCCGCTTTTCAGCGCTCCCACACAGGTGAAATCCGGAAGAGCGCGCGCACCGCCGAACCGGTTACGCCACCACAGCCGGACCGGAGGCACCGCCCCGAAATAATGACGCATTGTCATATATCGCCAACCCAGGTTCAGACTCTGGATCGGATGCCGGAGATATCCCTCATCGTGATATCGCCGCAGCTGCCATTCTTCGAATAGACGAAAACCTTCGGTGTACCTGTCACCGCCGGTCCAGGCCCCTTTTTCAAGGGTCTTGACAGACTTCTTCATTCGCATATCCCTCATCGCGATCCCTCAGGAACCTGGAATCGACTGGCCGAGAGGATATCAGCGAACGGCCCACTTCTCATTTCGAGAAGTGGGCCGTTCGCAGTTGGCTATTAAATTGAAACTCAGCGCCGGGCGGTATCCCCCATCACATCAACCGCCGACCATTCGGCATCCCATTCCTCGGGTTTCTGCGCGTCCCCGCCGTGGCCCGGCCACCAGGCGAAGCGGCCGACCAGGGCCGTCACCGCGGGCGTGAAGAACATCGCCATGACGAACGCCGCGATGGTGATACCCAGCGAGATCGCGAAACCCATCTGGGAGAGCACCGAATTGCCCGCCAGCATCATCGAGGCGAAGGTGCCCGCCAGGATGACACCGGCCGCCGCCACGGTCGGACCGGTATGCCGCACCGCCAGCGCCGCGGCGGTGTGCGGGTCATTGCCCTCCCGGGCCTCCTCCCGCAAACGGGCCACCATGAGGATGTTGTAGTCGGTGCCCAGCGCCACCACGAACAGGTACATGATCAACGGCAACTGGAAGATCAGGCCCTGCTCGCCCTGAATGCGCTGGAACACCAGCACCGCGGAACCCAGCGTCGCCGCGAAGCCCAGGAACACCGAGGCCATCAGATACCAGGGCGCGACCACACTGCGCAGCAACAGCGCCAGCACCAGCATGATCAGGATGCCCGCGACCGGGAACACCACCGTGTAGTCACGGTTCATGGCGTGCTGGAAGTCGACGAACACCGAGGTCATACCGCCCACCACCGCGGTGGTCCCGGCCGGGGCCGACGCGTGCGCGGTATCGCGCAGCGGACCCTTCACGGTCTCCAGCGCGGCATCGGATTCCGGCTTGTCGGCGAGGGTCACCTGGAACTCGGCCACCGCGTTGTCCTTCGACAGCGTCGCCGGCGACACCTGGCCCACCCCGCTCACGCCGGTCAGCGCCGTCCGGAAGGTGTCGAGCTCACCCTGGTTCAGGGTGCCCTGCTCGGCACGCAGGTAGACCTGCGACGGCTGGGTGCTGCCCGCGGGCATGCCCTTGAGCAATTCCTTGCCGTACACGGTGGATTCGGCCGCGTTCGAGGTCGAGCCGGAGCTCAGATCGAAGGTCGGGTTGAAGCCCAGCGCGAAGACGCCCAGCACCAGCAGCACACCGCCGGACACCGCGGCGAACACCGCCGGGCGCTTGCCCAGCGCGTTGCCGACCGCCCGGAAGCGCGCGCCCTCGGGTTCGGTCTGCCACGCCTTCGACGGCCAGAACACCTTGGTGCCCAACAGCGAGACGATGGCCGGGACCAGGGTCAGGCCCGCCAGCAGCGCCACCGCCACCGCGATGGCCAGGGCGATGCCCATGGACCGGAACATGCCCAGGGTGGACAGGGTGAGCGCGCCGAAGGCGATGATCACCGCCGCCGCGGCCGAGGTGATGGCCTCGCCGACCCGGGTGACCGAGCTGACCATGGCCGTCTTCGCGTCCTCGCCGGCGCGCAGGCGCTCCCGGTAGCGGAACATCAGGAACAGGATGTAGTCGGTGCCGACGCCGAACAGCACCACCACCAGCAGCGACTGCACCGAGTTGTCGATCTTGAGATCGAAAGCCGAACTGGCCGCGGCGATCACGCCGTTCGCCAGCGCGGACACCATGCCGATCACGATGATCGGCAGCAGCGCGATGATCGGGCTGCGGAAGATGACCAGCAGCAGCACCAGGATCAGCACCACGGTCGCGATGCCGATGATGGCCAGGCCCTTCTGACTGGAATCCTGCTGATCCAGCATCTGGGCCGCGGTGCCGGTGACACCGGCCTTCAGATCGGTGCCGGAGACCTGCTCCTTCAGCGCGTCACGCAGCGCCTTGACCGCGTCGGTCTGGTTCTTGGCCTGCTGGTCGGTCTGCTTGGTCATACCGACCGCGACCACACCGATGGCCTTGGTCTCCGACGGCGGCAGCGCCTGGACGCCGGTGACGTCCTTGATCTTTCGCTCCGACAGCTTGGTCGCCGTCGCGGCGATGGTGGCCGTGTCCTGATCGGTCAGCGGCGCACCGTCGGAGCGCTCGAAGACGATCAGCGCGGCCGGGGTGTTGCTGTTGGGGAAGGCCTTCTGCTGCAACTCCATCGCCTGGACGGATTCGTAGTGCGAAGGCAGGAAGTCTGATTGCTCGGTGGTGGCCGTGAGCTTGGGCGCCGTGGCGACGACCGCCACGATCGCGATCAGCCAGGCGCCGATCACCAGCCACGGAAAACGGACGACCAGGCGTCCTAGTCCGGAGAACATGCGGGAGAAGTCCTTTCGGGGTTTCGGCCGCGCGCTATTCAGATGTCGAGGACCTGGGAGGCCGGGTTCTCCAGCGCATCGGCGACGATCCGGTAGACCTTCGCCGGAACAAGATCACGCAATTCCCCCGGCGAGTCCACGATGTCGAGGGTGAAGTCGCCGTATCCATCCTTACCCAACTGAAGGAATTCCCGCCACCCCCCAAAACCTTTGAGCCATTCGGCCATCAGCGAGAGGTCCGACCGGTCGGAGCCCTTCCGGACGGTCAGGTACTCGTCCTTCCGCTCCTCCGCGACATTCCTGGTGGCGCGCGCGAAGTCGGTCCAGTCCAGGAAGTGCCGGTGGACGACGAGCTTGCCTTTGCGGCTCAGGAAGACCTGGACCGATTCGCTGCCATCCCCGGTGACCTTGCGACCGTCGGCCAGCGGGCGGCCGACGAAGCGCTGGGTGCGACCGCCGCCGGGACCGACTCGCACGGTGATCTCGCGCATGCCCTCGGGCAGGGGATCCGGGACCAGGTCGACGGCGGGCTTGTCCATTTCGAGGGCCATGAGATGCTCCAAATCATTCGTAGATGCTTATATGGGCATGCGTGTACGACACGACACCCCGGCTCTCATTCCCGGTGCGCCGCAATCGATCTCAGCGATTCCCGACGACTGAACGCCGTCTTACGCCACTATAAGTAGACGTATACGTATAGAGCAACCCTGAGTCGACCCTGAGATTTCTCCAGGTCGGCCCCTGAAACGGTCAGCGACCGCGCCGCTTACCCGGCTTCCGCGCGCCGGCCTGCTTCGACTTCGCCGCGACCGCGGGCTTCTTCGCGGGGGCGGGCTTGCGCTTCGAAACGGCCTGCGCTCTGCCCTGCTTGTCGGGCTGCTGAGCCGATGGCGACCGGGAACTGCGCTGGGAGCGGCCGCGGACCACCCCGACGAACTCCTCCACCAGCTCGGTGGTGCGGGCGGCCGGCCAAGCCAGGGCGACCTCGGTCTCGGGCACATCGGTGACCGTGCGATAGACCAGGTCCTTGCGGTGGTGCAGGCGGGCGATCGAATGCGGGACGATCGCCGCGCCGCTCACCGCGGCCACCAACTCCATGGTCATGGCCGCGTCGTCAAGATCGGCGGCGTCCTGCATGCGCTCATCGGCCAGATCGGCGGTGGCGACCTGATCGAACAGGGCGATCGGATGGTCCTTGGGGACCACGACCACCGGGACCTCGCGGTAGAGCGGAATCGCGCTCATGCCGTCCCGGTCGATCGGCAGGCGCACGAAGCACATGTCGACCGCGTCCGTGCGCAGCGCCGACTCCTGCTCCTTCATCGGGACCGGGATCAGGTCGAGGATGATCTCGGGGAAACGCTCACCCCAGATGCGCTCCCACTTGGTGACGGTCACGCCCGGGACGAAACCGACGCGCAGACGATCCACCGGGCCGGGTTCGGCGACCGGTTCCGGCGGGGCGGCCGCGATCAGCGCCCGGGCCCGTTCGAGCACCGCGCGACCGTCCTCGCTCAACTGGGTCGGCTGCGCGCCCGGCACGAACAGCTTGGTCCCGAGCTCTTCCTCCAGCTCGATGACCGTGCCGCTCAGACGCTGCCGGGAAATGCCCAGGCCACGCGCCGCACGGGCGAAGTGCAATTCCTCGGCAACCGCGACGAACCAGCGCAGGCGCGTGACGTCGATGGACTCCAACCGGCCCTGAGCTGTCATGGGGTCCAGGTTATTGCACCGGCCAGCAGGTTCTCCCCACCCGCCCGATACGCTGGACCGGTGAGCCCGGACAAGAACACCCAGACCATGAAGCCGCTCACCGCGGCGAACAAACTCGGCATCTACCTCCCGGCTACCCCGGCGGAGTTCCAGAGCTCACCCATCACCCGCGCCCAGCTCGAGGAACTGCGCGCCAACCCACCGCAGTGGCTGACCGACCTGTACGCCAACGGACCGTTCCCGCGCGACGTGGTGGCCCGCAAACTCGGCATCTCCAACTCCGGACTGGGCCGCGCCGGGGTGTCCGACGCGCTCACCGCCGAGGAGATCACCGCCCTCATCGCCGACCCGCCGGAATGGCTGGTCCGCGAACGCGAGAACCTGGTGGCCGTCCGCAAGGAAGCCGAGCGGGTCAAGGAGAAGGACGCCGCCCGCCGCGCCGCCACCAACCGCCCGCCCAAGAACCTCTTCGGCCCCAAGTAGGAACTCGCAGCCGGCGAGTAGGAACTCACAGTCGGCGCAGCACCCGATCCACCAGATCCGGGGCCGCGCCGAGATAGTTCTCGGGGCGCAGCAGCTCGATCAGTTCGGGCTTGCTCAGATGCCCGGCGATATCCGGGGATTCGGCCAGCACCTCCGCCAGCGGCCGGGTATTGGCGCGCGCCTCGAATGACGCGGCCTGCAAAGCCTTCTTGGCGATCGGCTTGCCGAGCAGGGGCGCCAAGCGGATCGAGAGGCGTTCGGCCGCGATCTGCCCCTCGGTGAGCGACAGATTCTCCGCCATCCGATCGGCGTCGGCGATCAGGCCGGTCGCCAGTTCGACCGCCGTGTGCGCGGCCCCGCCGACCAGCAGTAGGCACTCGCGCAGCGGCTGCCATTCCGCGTGCCAGGTCCCCGCCGAACGCTCGTCCTCGGCCAGCAGCGCCCCGAACAAGGTCGAGGCCAAGGCTGGGACCTGCAGCGCGGCCGCGCGAATCATGGTGCTCAGCACCGGGTTCCGCTTCTGCGGCATGGCCGAGGACTCACCGCGGCCGGGTGCGGCGGGCTCGGTCAGTTCCGCGGTCTCGTCGCGGGACTGGGAGATCACGTCGACCGCCAGCTTGCCCAGGGTGCCCGAGGTGACCGCCAGCGCGGCGGCCAGATCGGCGACCGGGGTGCGGACGGTATGCCAGGGCGCGGCGCTCGCCGCGAGCGAAAGCTCGGCGGCGAACTCACCGGTGAGGCGCTCCACGATCTCGGCCGCGGGCGCGTCCGACAGCTCCGACTCCGCGCACCGGGCGCATTCGATGTACGAGGCCAGAGTGCCCGCCGCACCGCCCAATTGGACCGGCAGCGTGCCGCGCACCCGGGCCAGGCGCTCCCGGGCGTCGAGCAGGCCCTGCATCCACACCGCCACCTTCGCGCCGAACGTCGTGGGCACGGCGTGCCGGGCCAGGGTACGGCCCGCGATCGGCGTATCCCGATGGCGGCGGGCCAATTCCGCCAGGGCGGCGAGGATGGCGTCCAGGTCGGCGACGATCACCGCCAGCACCCGGGAGGCGATCACCATGGTCGCGGTGTCCAGGATGTCCTGACTGGTGGAGCCGTAGTGCACGTAATCCGCGCTGACCGGATCCACGTCCGCGACCGCGGCGTGCAGGCGTTCCACGAAGCACACCACCGGATTCGCGGCTCCGCGCGCCGCCCGCGCGATCTCGCGGGCGTCGAACTCGTGCTCGCGCACCGCGGTGGCCAGGTGGCCGGTGACGGCGTCCGGGATCATGCCCAGGCGGGCCTCGGCGCGCGCCAGCGCCAGCTCGACCTCCAGCATGGCCTCGATCCACGCGTCGTCGCCCAGCAGCGACTCCACCGGCGTACCCGCCCCGACCGGGGCCAGCAGCCCGCATTCCACCGTCATGTCGGTGTGCCTTTCACTCTCGTCCACGAGTTCGGAATGCCGCTGCACCCCACGCTGATTCGGCGCCCGGCCCGCGTAGCGATGGGCGGTGAGGATCTCGCGGGCGATGGCGTCGCCGTCGGCCAGGGTCACCGAATTCACGCCCGGGCGCGGGCCCGCCGCCGTCACCCAGCGCACCGCCTCGGTCGGCACCCCGAAGGCGTAGCGGCGCGGATGGATCCGGCCCTGCGCGTCCACCGGATGATGCGTGCCCGGGGCCAGCGCCAGGCCGCCGGTGCGGTAGCGGCCGCCGTCCGGCGAGGCGATCACGTAGCCGCGCACCTCCGCGCGGCGCAACAGGTTGCGCAACAGCGGATCCGCGGTCCGATGCAGGTCCGGTGCGGGCACCCAGGCGTCGATGAGGGAACGTGCCCGCGCCGCCGAATCGCCCACCCGGGGCGAATCGACCACGAAGCACTCGTGCCGGGCGTCCGCCCGGACCCGCATGCCCGGACCGGCGACCCGCACCACGCCCGCGCGGATCAGGGCCGCCAGTTCCGAGATCCGGTGCGCCGGCGGGCCGATGGACAGGAAGGCGTTCATCGGCGTGTACCAGCGATCCAGGTCGTCGCGGTAGGAGGAACCCGCGATTCCGCCGTGGTCGACCACCAGGCGCACCTCGTTGCGCAGATCGCGCAGCACGTCCAGGGCCGCCTTCATCGGGCCGCGCACATTGCCCAGCCGGGCCTGATGGACGTCGGCGTCCAGATAGGACAGCAGCCAGGCGTGGAAATCCGCGGGATCGGTGAAGCAGCGGCCGCCGGTCGGATCGGTCAGGGCCTCCCAGTCCCAGCGGTCCCCGGCCGGGACGCCGAAGCGGTCGAGCAGCTCCTCCGCGTCGGCGGGCGTGCGGGCCAGCAGGTAGCGGTCGCGGAAGGAGGACAGCCGGGGCGGGCTCACCCGGTCGGCGAGCACGCCGGTGTAGTAGACCGACTCCACCTCGCGGGCGATATACGGCCACACGTCGCGGCGAAAGGACACGTCACCGGAATTCCTGGCGCGCGAGCGCAATCGGGCGATGCGGTCGGCGTTCAGCAGCAGCGGCTGATAGCGGCCGGCGACGCCCTTCTGATGCTCGCCACGGGCGTGATGCGGGACGCCGCGCCGACAGCCGGTGATGATCAGCGGTTCCCGGCCCGAGGCGACGTACTCCAGGCCCGCCTCGGTCTCCTTGAACCGGCCGCCGCGGCCCGCCGTCAGCAATGCCAGATAGTCGAAGAAGGTGAGGCCCAGGCCGCGGAGGATGACCGGCTCACGCTCGGGCACCCGGTCGATATCGGCGTCGGCGGCATTGCCGGGCGGGAAGTAGGTGAGGCCCAGGCGGTCCGCGGACTCGGCGAGCGACCCCGCCGCGGCCGGGGCGGCTTCGGGCAGATGGCCTTGGGTGAGCACCACCGCGTGCAGGCCGCGCAGCCGTTCCCCGGTGCTGAGCTCGAGCTCCTGGAAACCACCGGGGCCGTCGCGCAGATCCACCACGGTTGCCACGATTTCGCGGACCCGCACCCATTCGGCGTATCGATCGCGGGTGCGTTCGAATGCCCAGCGCAGGTAGTGGCCGTAGTAGGCGCGCGGCGGATAGGTGTCGGGGAGAATCCGCAGGGCCGCGCCGAAGGCGGTGGTGGGCAGGCCCGCGAAATTGCCGATCTTGGCCAGGAAGTTCGACCACTCGTAGAGGCTGGGGCCCCGTTCGACCGGGCCCGCCATCTCGACGGTGTCGTCGGTGAATATCGTGACCTGCTCGGCGACGGTGTTCATGAGCAGGTGCGACGACTGATCGGTCCGCCAGACCGAGCCGGTGCCGACCCGGCTCGAGTCGATGACCACCAGCTCGACACCGTCGGCGATACCTAATTGACGAGCGTTAGCGCAAACACGTTCGAAAACATTCAGACCTCGGGGGCCGACTCCAACAATGGCGATCCGTAAAACATTGTCGAGCATGCAAACTCACCGATCGCGCTCGATTAGCCATATCCGAATCCGGATACGCCGCCGAGGCTAGCAGCGGGTGGAACAGGCCCTCAAGAATGAGCGGTACGGAACGTCTGCTTCGCCGGGAATGTCTGCGGTGCCGGAATTATCAGCAGTAGTAGCAGACGCCGTTGGCCGGGAGCTCGGTGAAACAGTTGACGCACACGGCCTTGCGCGCCTCCGGTTCCGGCTTGGCCGCCGGAGCCGCGGCCGCCGCGGTGACCCGGCGCGGCGCGCCGCCATTGCGCGGAATCAGCGGCGGAATGCCACCGTCGGTCGGGATGTCCGCGCCGTAGGCGGCATAGCACTGCCACCGGGCGTAGGCGGCGTGCACCTCGAGATCGGCGGGAATCGGGAGGTGCGCCAGCTCCAGCACGTACTTGTAGCTGTCGCTGACCTTGTGGTTCTGCTTGACGCACAGCGCGGTCAGGGGCGGTTCGCCGGCATTGTGGCAGCGGCGCGCGACCTTGCGCAGGATGGCGTCCATCCAGGTGCGAGTCGGCGCGTCGGTGCGAATGCCCGACATCTCCTGCACCCGCTCGGCGAGTTCATTCACGGTGACGAAATGTCCGTAGCCCGAAGCGCATTCGGCCAGGACCTCATGGGCGGCCAGGGACCAGGCCACGGCCGCGTCGCGGAATGTCACCGCGGTCCGGTCGTCGATCCGCCAAGCCCCGGAAGTTGTTGCAGCATCCCTCATAGCCCGTACACGCTAACGCCTTCGACGGGCGACACGCCAATTCCGTTTGGACATATGGGGTTTCAGTTTGGTCACACTCGTCCAGATTTGGCATTACCGGCCAGTATCCGGACAAAAAGAAAGGAACCGCTTCCCGAATGGCAAGCGGTTCCGGCACTCTCACCCCGAAAACACATCGGTCCGCTTCCCCCGAGGGAAGCGGACCGATGATCAATGACTTGGTTCAAGTCATGGAGCAGGCTACTTGGCCTTCTCCAGCACCTCGACCAGACGCCACCGCTTGGTGGCGGACAGCGGACGGGTCTCCATCAGCTGCACGCGGTCGCCGACACCGGCGATCTCGTTCTCGTCGTGGGCCTTCACCTTCGAGGTGGTGCGGATGATCTTGCCGTAAAGCGAGTGCTTCACGCGATCCTCCAGCTCGACCACGATGGTCTTGTTCATCTTGTCGGAGACGACGTAGCCGATGCGCGTCTTGCGCTGGCCCCGCTCCTCCTGGGTGGCCGGCGTCTTGGCCGGGCCCTTGGCGTCGCTCATGCGGCGTCTCCCTTGCCTTCAGGACCGGAGGCCAGGCCGAGCTCGCGCTCGCGCATGACCGTGTAGATGCGCGCGATCTCGTGGCGGACCACGCGCAGGCGGCGGTTGTTCTGCAACTGACCGGTCGCCATCTGGAAGCGCAGGTTGAACAGCTCTTCCTTGGACTCGCGCAGCTTGGCGACGAGCGCCTCATTGTCGAGCTCGCGGAGCTCTGCAGTCGGGTTGGCGGTAGCCATCAGAACTGCTCCTCCCTGGTCACGATCCGGCACTTCATCGGGAGCTTGTGCATCGCGCGGCGCAGGGCCTCACGAGCGGTCTCCTCGTTCGGGTACGACAGCTCGAACATGACGCGTCCGGGCTTGACGTTCGCGATCCACCACTCCGGCGAACCCTTACCGGAACCCATGCGGGTTTCGGCCGGCTTCTTGGTGAGCGGGCGGTCCGGGTAGATGTTGATCCAGACCTTGCCGCCACGCTTGATGTGGCGGGTCATCGCGATACGCGCCGACTCGATCTGACGGTTGGTGACGTACGCCGGCTCCAGAGCCTGGATGCCGTACTCACCGAACGACACCGCGGTGCCGCCCTTCGCCATGCCGGAACGGCCGGGGTGGTGCTGCTTACGGTGCTTGACCTTGCGGGGCATCAACATAGGTCAGCCCTCCTGGTTCTCTGCCGGAGCCTCCGCCACAGCGGTAGCGGCGCGGCCGGCCTCGGTGCTGGTCGCGGTGGTGCCCTGGGCACCGCTGCGACGGGGGCGGCTCGGACGCTCGCGACGCGGGCGGTCGTCACGGTCGCGGCCGGACGGGGCCACAGCGGTGACCTCGCGCTTGCCGCCGACGATGTCGCCCTTGTAGATCCAGACCTTCACGCCGATGCGGCCGAAGGTGGTCTTCGCTTCGTACAGGCCGTAGTCGATGTCGGCGCGCAGCGTGTGCAGCGGCACGCGACCCTCACGGTAGAACTCCGAGCGCGACATTTCCGCGCCGCCGAGACGGCCGGAGCACTGCACACGGATGCCCTTGACGTTCGGCGAACGCATGGCCGACTGGATGGCCTTGCGCATCGCGCGACGGAACGCCACACGGTTGGACAGCTGCTCGGCAACACCCTGAGCAACCAGCTGAGCGTCCGACTCGGGGTTCTTGACCTCGAGGATGTTCAGCTGAACCTGCTTCTTGGTGAGCTTCTCCAGCTCGGCGCGAATGCGGTCGGCCTCGGCGCCACGACGGCCGATCACGATGCCCGGACGCGCGGTGTGGATGTCCACCCGCACGCGGTCACGGGTGCGCTCGATCTCGACCTTCGAGATGCCGGCCCGCTCCATGCCGGTGGCGAGGAGCTTGCGGATCGCGACGTCTTCCTTCACGTAGTCCGCGTACTGCTTGTCCGCGTACCAACGCGACTTCCAGTCGGTGGTGATACCGAGGCGGAAGCCATGGGGATTGATCTTCTGTCCCATTTACTTTGCCCCTCCCTTCCGGCGGCTACGAGTGGCAGCGCCGGCGGTGGGCACGCTCTCGACCTCGATGGTGATGTGGCTGGTGCGCTTGCGGATCCGGAACGCGCGGCCCTGGGCACGCGGCTGGAAACGCTTCATGGTCGCGCCCTCGTCGACGAACGCCGTCGAGATGACCAGGGTCGCCGGGTTGAGGCCGAGGTTGTTCTCGGCGTTGGCGGCCGCCGAGGCGACAACCTTCGCAACCGGCTCGCTCGCGGCCTGCGGCGCGAACTTCAGGATGTTCAGCGCGTCCTGCACGCTGCGGCCACGGACCAGGTCCACGACGCGGCGCGCCTTCATCGGCGTCACGCGAACGTGCTTGGCGGTCGCGCGCGCGGTCGGGTTCTGAGTTTCAGTGCTCATCGCCGCTTGCTCTTCCGATCTTCCTTGACGTGGCTCTTGAACGTGCGGGTCGGCGCGAATTCACCGAGCTTGTGTCCAACCATGTTCTCCGACACGAACACCGGCACGTGCTTGCGGCCGTCGTGGACCGAGAACGTGTGACCGATGAAATCGGGGATGATGGTGGAACGACGCGACCAGGTCTTGATGACCTGCTTCGTGCCCTTCTCGTTCTGGACGTCCACCTTCTTGAGGAGGTGTTCGTCGACGAACGGGCCCTTCTTCAGGCTGCGTGGCATGTCTAACCTCCTCCTTAACGCTTCTTGCCGCGGCGGCGGACGATGAGCTTGTCGCTGGGACGGTTGGGCTTACGGGTGCGGCCCTCGGGCTTGCCCCACGGGGAGACCGGGTGGCGACCACCGGAGGTCTTACCCTCACCACCACCGTGCGGGTGGTCGACCGGGTTCATGACCACACCACGGACGGTCGGGCGAACGCCCTTCCACCGCATACGGCCGGCCTTGCCCCAGTTGATGTTCGACTGCTCGGCGTTGCCGACCTCGCCGATGGTGGCGCGGCAGCGCACATCGACACGACGGATCTCACCGGAGGGCATACGCAGGACGGCGTAGGCGCCTTCCTTACCCAGCAGCTGGATGGACATGCCCGCGGCACGAGCCAGCTTGGCGCCACCACCCGGACGCAGCTCCACGGCGTGCACCGTGGTACCGGTCGGGATCGAGCGCAGCGGCAGGTTGTTGCCGGGCTTGATGTCGGCGCCGGGGCCCGACTCGATCTTCGTGCCCTGGGCGATGCCCTTGGGCGCGATGATGTAGCGCTTCTCGCCGTCAGCGAAGTGCAGCAGCGCGATGTTGGCGGTGCGGTTCGGGTCGTACTCGATGTGAGCGACCTTGGCCGGGATGCCGTCCTTGTCCAGGCGACGGAAGTCGATCAGACGGTAGGCACGCTTGTGGCCACCACCCTTGTGACGAGTGGTGATGCGGCCCTGCGCGTTACGGCCACCGGTCTTGCTCAGCGGACGCAGCAGCGACTTCTCGGGGGTCGAGCGGGTGATCTCGGCGAAGTCCGAGACCGATGCGCCGCGGCGACCCGGGGTTGTCGGCTTGTATTTACGAATTGCCATGAGTTCTTCTGCCTTCCTGAAGTCCCCGCCGCTTACGCGACCGGGCCTCCGAAGATCTCGATGGGCTTGCTGTCGGCCGAGATGGTCACGAGCGCGCGCTTGGTGCTCTTACGCGTGCCGTAGCCGAAGCGGGTCCGCTTGCGCTTGCCCTGACGGTTGGCGGTGTTGACGCTGGTCACCTTGACGCCGAAAACCTTCTCGACGGCAATCTTGATCTGCGTCTTGTTGGAGTCCGGGTGCACGATGAAGGTGTAGGTGCCCTCTTCGATCAGTCCGTAGGACTTCTCGGAGATCACCGGCGCCAGCAGAATGTCGCGGGGATCGGCGATGGTGGTCACTTGCTCTCCTCCTGTGCAGCTTCGGCGGGGCCGTGCACGAAGGCGTTGAGCGCCTCGACCGAGAACACGATCTCGTCCGACTTCAGGACGTCGTAGGTGTTCAGCTGGTCCGGGGCGATCGGGTGCACGCCCTGCAGGTTCGCCACGCTCTTCCACGCGGTGACATCTTCACGGCCGACGACGACCAGGATGTTCTTCCGCTCCGACAGCTCGGCGAGGAAGGACTTGGCCGACTTGGTCGACGGGGTCTGACCCGCGACCAGCTCGGTGATCACGTGGATGCGCTCGTTGCGAGCCCGGTCCGACAGAGCGCCACGCAGCGCGGCGACCTTCATCTTCTTGGGCAGACGCTGGGTGTAGTCACGCGGCTGCGGGCCGTGGACGGTGCCACCGCCGGCGAACTGCGGCGCACGGGTCGAACCCTGGCGCGCACGGCCGGTGCCCTTCTGGCGGTACGGCTTCTTGCCACCGCCGCGGACCATGCCGCGGGTCTTGGTGGCGTGCGTGCCCTGGCGAGCCGCGGCCTGCTGGGCCACGACGACCTGGTGCATCAGCGCGATGTTCGCGGTCACGTCGAAGATCTCCGCGGGGAGCTCGACGGTGCCCTCGGTCTTGCCGCCAGCGGCCTTGACCGTGAGCGTCAGGTTGGTCTTGGTCTCGGTGCTCATGCCCGGGCACCACCCTTCACTGCACTCTTGACGATCACGATGCCGCCGGTGCGGCCCGGGATCGCGCCCTTGATCAGCAGCAGGCCGTTCTCGGCGTCCACCTTGTGGACCGAGAGGTTCTGCGTGGTGACGCGGTCGTTACCCATACGGCCCGACATGCGCATGCCCTTGAAGACACGGCCCGGGGTGGAGCAACCACCGATGGAACCCGGACGACGGTGCACGGCCTGCGCACCGTGCGAGGCACCCTGGCCACGGAAGCCGTGGCGCTTCATGGTGCCCGCGAAGCCCTTGCCCTTGGAGGTGCCGGTCACGTCGACGTAGCTGCCCTCTTCGAAGGCGTCCGCGTTGATCTCCTGGCCGACCTCGAAGGCGGCGGCGTCGGCGACGCGCAGCTCGGCGATGTGGCGGCGAGGGGTGACACCGGCCTTGGCGAACTGACCGGAGACCGGCTTGTTCACCTTGCGGGGGTCGATGGCGCCGTAGGCGACCTGGACGGCCGAGTAGCCGTCGCGCTCCACGGTGCGGATCTGGGTAACGACGTTCGGGCCCGCCTTGACGACGGTCACGGGAACGACGCGGTTCTTCTCGTCGAAGACCTGGGTCATGCCGAGCTTGGTGCCCAGGATGCCCGCGGCCGGACGGCTCTTGTTGTCAGTCATATTCGAAGTCCCCGTCACTGAATGTTGACGTCGACGCTGGCCGGCAGGTCGATACGCATCAGGGCGTCAACCGTCTTCGGCGTCGGGTCGAGGATGTCGATAAGCCGCTTGTGCGTACGCATCTCGAAGTGCTCGCGCGAGTCCTTGTACTTGTGCGGCGACCGGATGACGCAGTAGATGTTCTTCTCGGTGGGCAACGGCACCGGGCCGACGACGCGGGCACCGGTACGGGTCACCGTCTCGACGATCTTGCGCGCAGACGCGTCGATCGCCTCATGGTCGTAGGCCTTGAGCCTGATGCGGATCTTCTGTCCCGCCACGCTGAGTGTCCTTTTCTCCGCTTGCGTTGTGGCCCAGGAGCTTTCACTCCCGAACCACCCTCATTTGCACAGCCCGAACACACGAAGACGCATCAGCCACCACACGACCGAGGCCCGAGGCCCGATCCATCGCCGCTGTTCATCTGTCATGGTTCATCCGGTCCACGCGGTCGGGCGTGTCGCTCCGCCGCTCATTCCTCGGCCCCGGACCAAAATCCTTACAAGCCTCGGAACATTGTTCCGGACGCACCCACGCCGCAAATCAGCGGGGTGCAAAATTGGGTCTTGCTCACCCACCACCAGCGCCGATCCAACGGAAAAGACGCAACCCGGTGTGGGCAACCCGAACAGTATGCCTCGAGCCACCGGGGTACTTCAAATCGACCCCTCCCCCGCCCCGGACTCAATGGCCCTGGTCACACCGGGTCGGGACACCCCGGGCCGGACGGCGCGACGGCCGGCGCGGAACCCGTTCCCGCACCGGCCATCTCACGTATCGCCGATCAGCGATGGTTGAGGTAGTAGTCCCAGCCGCCGAGGTCCTGCACCAGCAGGAAGTTGCCGCCCTGCATCACCGGCGAGTTGACCACGGCCATGCTGACCTGCCCACCGGGGGTGGCCGCGGCTTCGCCGACGACCTCGGTCAGGCTGCCGTACACCGCCCCGTTGATCTTCGGGATCTCCGAGTAGTACGGATCGAGGGCGATCCGGTTGTTCGCCCCGTTGATCTGGTCGATCGCCGCCGGGATCCAGGTGCCGGCGAGCGCCACCGTCTCGTCGTGGTTGAGGTCCACGGAGACGAGGACGCCGTGTCCCGGGTTGATCTGCGGCGTGAAGGCGGCGGCCGAGCCGGCGGCCGCGGTGACGGCGGCCGCTCCGGCGAGTGCGATGCCGGCGGAGGCCACCGCGGTACGAATACGCATGATGTCGGAAACTCCTATTTCCCCGATAGCCGGCCCGAGTGGCGCCGGCTCCCAGCCGCGCTCCGGGCGCAGCCTTCTCAGATAACTGGCAACCGGTCGGTTCTGCGCGGCGAGGCAAGTCGCCGACCTATTCGATGACGGATACGGAGCGGGGCTTTCCGATAACTTACTTTTGAGTAAGATACGGGCATGGGTAAAGAGACCGCTACGTATCGCGGGTGGAAGAAGCTTCCGGACAACCGGATCGGGCACACACTGTTCTCGCTCGGGATGGTGGCCCGGGTGCCGTACTTCGGCACCGTGCTGCCGAGCGTGGTGCGGCTGGAGCCGGGATTGTGCGAGGTGACCGCGCCCAAGTGGTTCGGCATCCACAATCACCTGGGGACCTTCCACGCCATCGCGGCGTGCAACCTGGCCGAGGTGGCGATGGGGATGCTGTCGGAGGCCACCGTGCCCGACACCCACCGGTGGATCCCCAAGGCCATGAACGTGCAGTACCTGGCCAAGGCCAACTCCGGACTGCGGGCGGTCGCGAGACTGGACGAGGTGCCCGACTTCGCGCGGATCACCGAGGGGCGCGAACTCGTGGTGCCGGTGTCGATCTACGACCGGTCCGGGCTCGAGGTCGTGCACGCCGACATCACCACCTGGGTGACGCCCAAGTAATCGGACGCTCGAGTAATCAGGGGTGCGAAGTCGGGACCGACCTGGCGTGCGCGGGTCCCGGCTGTTTGAATGCGGGTATGAGTGGCCGGGAGGTCGGCAGGGCCGCCGACGTGTGTGTGGTGGGGCTCGGTCCCACGGGCCGGGCGTTGGCGCACCGTGCCATGGCGGCGGGCATGCGGGTGGTCGCGGTGGATCCGCGGCCCACGCGGCTGTGGGCCCCGACGTTCTCCTGCTGGGTGGACGAGCTGCCGCAATGGCTGGGGCACAGCGCCATTGCCAGCCGGATCGAGGCGCCCACGGTGTGGACCACCGCCGAGCACCGCGTTCCACGGCCCTACTGCGTGCTGTCCAAGCAGGGCCTGTTCGACGCGCTCCCGCTCGACGACGCCACCGTGATCACCGGTCGCGCCCGCACCGTCGAGGCGCACCGGGTGGAGCTGGCCGACGGCACCGAGGTGCGCGCGGCCACCGTCTTCGACACCCGCGGGCAGGCCACGCCGGGCGCGCGCCGCACCGCCAGCGCGCACGGCATCTTCGTGGACGAGGACATCGCCGCGCCCATGGTGGCCGCCGGTGAAGGGCTGCTCCTGGATTGGCGCGACGAGAACGGCGCGGGCCCGGACGAGCCGCCGTCGTTCCTGTACTCGGTGCCGCTGGGCGACGGCACGGTCATCTTCGAGGAGACCAGTCTGGGCCTGCGCGGCGGCATGCCGCAGCACGAGTTGCGGCGGCGCACCCTGAATCGGCTGGCGGCGCACGGGATTCGGCTGCGCGGCGACGAGCCGACCGAGGCCGCCCACTATCCGCTCGACGAGCTGCCGCCGAAAGCCGGTCGCGGCGAGGTGATTCCGTTCGGTTCGCGCGGCGGCATGATGCATCCGATCACCGGATATTGCGTGGCGGATTCGCTGGCGCTGGTCGATACCGCGCTGGACGCGGTGCGGCGCGGCGCCGACCCGATCGAGGCGCTGTGGCCGTGGCAGGCGCGGCTGGTCTATTGGATGCGCATGCGCGGCGTGTACGGGCTGGGGCGGCTCACCACCGCGCAGTCCATCGCCATGTTCGAGGCGTTCTTCACTCGGCCGCCGCGGCAGCAGCGCGCCCTGTTGTCGGCGCACGACGATTACACGGCGCTGGGGTCGGCCTTGTTCATGACGGTCGCGACCACCTGGCCGTTCACCTGGCGGTACGACCTGGTCGGCTGGACCAATCGAAACCGCTGGGTCGGTTGGGATTACGGTCGGGCCCGCAGCCTGGATGATCTGCTGCTGTCCCCGGACAGCCCGCTATCCGGGGACAACACCCCCTGAGCCGAAACCGGCTCGGCCCTGGAAGGCGTGCGCGTCAGACCCAGTTCTCGATCCAGTACTTCCAGACCACCCCGGCGTAGGCGGCCAGCGGCGGCACCTTGATATCGGTCCCGGCGAGCGCGGC
Source organism: Nocardia sp. NPDC004582 (assembly GCF_053602115.1). Taxonomy (NCBI): domain Bacteria; kingdom Bacillati; phylum Actinomycetota; class Actinomycetes; order Mycobacteriales; family Nocardiaceae; genus Nocardia; species Nocardia sp. NPDC004582. The sequence goes on from NZ_JBSGCY010000046.1 coordinate 43,139, forward strand.
CGCGGTGTGGCGGGAGTCGAAGCGGCAGGCGAACTCGCAGTCCTCGATGACCTCCATCGGGATGCCGAGCTGCCGCAGCGCCCACCCCATGCCGGGCACCCGCAGCGTGACGTCGAGGGTCTGCTTGGGCATCACCTCGATCAGGTGCGGGGCTCCGGCCTCGTCGGCGAACAGGTTGAAGGCCTCGGCGACGCTCTGCTCGCGCGGGTCCACCAGGTGGTACGTGTCGGGCCCGGCGCCGGGCCGGTGCGCGATGTGGTCGAGCGCGCGGGCCACGAAATCGACCGGCACCATATTGGTTTCGCCGAGCTGGGGCGCCACCACGGGCAGGATGCGCGGCAGTTGCGCGGCCATGCGCAGCAGCCGGAAGAAGTAGTAGGGGCCGTCGATGCGGTCGATCTCGCCGGTGCGGGAGTGGCCGATCACGATGGACGGCCGGTAGATCCGCCACGGCACCGCGGTCTGGTCGCGTACGTCCTGTTCGGCCCGCAGCATGGCGCGCTGATAGGGGGTGGGCAGCAGCTGGCCGACGTCGGCCAGGTCCTCGGTGAACAGGCCTTCCCAGCCGCCAGCCACCCGCGCGGTCGAAACATGGTGCAGCCGTCCCGCTTCCAGCGCGGCCGCGAGTTCGGCCACCCGCCGGGTGCCGCCGGCACCGACGCGGTCGTCGAATCCATGCAGATCCGCTGCACCCATTTCGACGCCTTCCGCTTCTTCACTCCCGCGGCCGTCCCCCTCAAT
>NZ_JBSGCY010000047.1:0-43661 GCF_053602115.1 Nocardia sp. NPDC004582
ATCCGCCGGCTGCTGCCGGGGCGGCCTGCGCGGGTGCGGGCTGCGGCGCGTCGTCGACGCGCACGCCGTGGTCGGTGACCAGCGCGGCGAAGCCGCCCGCGTACCCCTGCCCGACCGCGCGGGCCTTCCAGCCGCCCTGGCGGCGGTACAACTCCAGTGCGATAACGATGGATTCGGTGCTCAGGCCCTCGATCCGGTACTCGTACAGCGAGTTTCCGGCGGTGTCGGAGACCCGGGCCACCGGCGCGGACAGCTGCCCGAAACTACCGTTGGCGTCGTCGAGGGTGATGACGGCCCGAAGCTGTTCGATATCAGCGGGAATCGCGTCCAGCGACACCGCCAGCACGGCGGGCGCGCCCGGCGCGCCGGGGCGCAGTGTCACCCCCGGCCCGGAGGGCTGGTTGAAGAACACGAAGTCGGCGTCGGTACGCACCGTGCCCGCCGGGGTGACCAGGAGCGCGGACAGATCGGCCGGTGCGGCCACCTCCACGCTGATCACCAGTTCGTGGACACTCAGCGGACCGTTCTGGCCCTTCACCAAAACTGCGGACACGATCGACCCTTCGCTTGACGGTGCGGTCGCTGCCACTCTACGAGAACGCGGCGACACGGGCCGGAGGCGTGGTGGCCGAGGATGCCGGGAACGCGTGGCAGTATCGGCACCGTGAGCGACGGTGAGGTGGAACCCGCGGAAGCGCACGAACAGTACCTACGCGCCTTCCGGCACCCGGCCGTGTCCCGTGACCAGCTGCGCGACCTGCTCGACGCGGTGAACGCCTTCCTGGACACCATCACGCCCAAGGAGGGCGAGTTCACTCCGCGCGGCGGCTGGGCCCCGGAATCCACGGCCATGGCCTTCCAGATCGGGCGCGCGGTCGAGCAGGTCCTCTCCGAGCGCGAGGACGCCGATCGGGAGCTGGTGCGCCGCCGCGATATTCGCGACCGGCTGGTGGCGGCGCTGGACGCGGTGCTGGACTGCCTGCGCACCCTGCCGGAGCTGGCCGAGGCCGAGGTGTCGCTGGGCACCCTGTGCGTGAACGAGGGCTTCCAGGTCTACGACGACGGTTCGGTCCGCACCACCCCGCAGCAGGAGGCGCAAGCGGACGCCGGCCTGCTGGAGCGCCGCCGGGTCGAATTGGACGAGCGGATGACGGCCGCGGTGGCCGCGCGCACCGCCCTGGTGGAGGACACCACCGATCTGATCCGGGAACGGCTCGGCGTGGCGGAGGTGGGGATTCCGTGGGTGATCCTGGCCGCCACCCAGGGCGGCCTGGACGTCTCCGAGCCCTTCGAATTCGCCGCCGACCATCTGCCCGACGGTGAACTGCGGGATCTGATGGTGCAGCTGGTCACCGATATCGAGCTGGCCCGCACCCTCGAGGAACCCGCGGAACCGCTGGCCTAGCGCGAATCCCGGCGCAAAAGCCCCGAAACCACGGCGCCGCGGCACCGGCGGTGCGAGTCTGGCTCACAGGGACCCGAACCGGCCTTCCGACGGGAGATTTCGGTGAAGAAGCTCATCAACGATCCGGCCGACGTGGTGGACGCCGCCCTGGCCGGGCTGGCCGCGGCGCACCCGGAGCTGCGGGTGGACGCGAAACAACGCATCGTGGTGCGCGCCGACGCGCCGCGGCCGGGCAAGGTGGGCCTGGTCTCGGGCGGCGGCTCCGGTCACGAACCCCTGCACGGCGGCTTCGTCGGCCTCGGCATGCTCGACGCGGCCTGCCCGGGCGAGATCTTCACCTCCCCGGTGCCCGACCAGATCCAGGCCGCCACCGCGGCGGTGGACGCCGGGTCGGGCGTGCTGCACGTCGTGAAGAACTACACCGGCGACGTGATGAATTTCGAGCTGGCCGCCGAACTGGCCGCCGCCGAATCCGGCGCGCGGGTCCGCGCGGTGGTGGTGAACGACGATGTGGCGGTGCGGGACAGCACCTACACCGCCGGTCGGCGCGGGGTCGGCGCGACGGTCATCGTGGAGAAGATGGCGGGCGCGGCCGCCGAACAAGGCCGCCCGCTCGACGAGGTGGCGCGCATCGCGGAGACGGTGAACGCGTGCTCGCGCAGCATGGGCATGGCATTGACCTCCTGCACCGTCCCGGCGGTCGGACACCCGACCTTCGAGCTCGGCGACACCGAGATGGAGATCGGCATCGGCATCCACGGCGAGCCCGGCCGCGCGCGGGTGCCGCTGGCCCCGGCCCGCGCGGTGGCCGGGATGCTGCTGGAACCGATCCTCACGGATCTGCCCTTCGCGGCGGGCGATCGGGTGCTGTGCTTCCTCAATGGCATGGGCGGGACGCCGCTCATCGAGCTGTATCTGATGTTCGACGAGGTGGCACGGATCCTGCGCGAACGCGGCCTCCACCTCGAGCGCTCCCTGGTCGGCCCCTACATCACCTCGCTCGATATGGCGGGCTGCTCGGTCACCGTGACCCGGCTGGACGAGGAACTGACGGCGCTGTGGGACGCGCCGGTGCGAACACCGGCGCTGCGGTGGGGTGTCTGATGACGGTGATCGACCTCGCCGCGTGGGTGCGCGGATTCGCGGCGCTGGTGGACGAGCACGCGGCGGAGTTGACCGCGCTGGACGCCGCCATCGGCGACGCGGACCACGGGACCAATATGCGGCGCGGCATGGCGGCCGCCGTTGCGGCGCTCGATGATTCGTCATCGCCCGCCGAGACCATGAAGCGGACCGCCCTGGTGCTGATCCGCACCATCGGCGGCGCCAGTGGTCCGCTGTTCGGCACGTTCTTCCTGCGCTTCGCCGGTTCCATCGAAAGCGGTTCGGAGATCGGTGATTTCGCGCGGGCGTTCCGGGCGGGCCTGGACGGTGTGATCGCCCGCGGAAAGGCCGAGCCCGGGGACAAGACCATGGTGGACGCCCTCGGCCCTGCCGCCGACGCCCTCGACGAGCTGGTCGCGGGTGGCGCCTCGGCCGCGGCCGCCCTGGATGCCGCGGTCGCCGCGTCGGCGGCCGGTCGCGATGCCACGACCCCGCTGGTGGCGCGCAAGGGCCGGGCGTCGTATCTGGGTGAACGCAGTGCGGGACACCAGGATCCGGGTGCCACCAGCGCCGCCCTGCTGGTCCGGGCCGCGCGCCGGGCGCTGCGATGATCGGGTTGGTGGTGGTCTCGCACAGCCGGGCGCTGGCCGCGGCCGCGGTGGCCCTGGCCGCCGGGCTGCTGCCCGATCAGGGGGTGGCGGTGCGGATCGCGGCGGGGCTGTCCGCCGAGGAGTTCGGCACCGACGCGGTCGCGGTCGCCGAGGCCGTCCAGGCGGTCGATTCCGGCGATGGGGTGCTGGTGTTGATGGATCTGGGGAGCGCCCTACTGTCCGCGCAGACCGCGCTCGATCTGCTCGAATCCCCAGTGCGGGTGCGCCTTTCCACGGCCCCGCTGGTCGAGGGCTTGGTGGCGGCGCTGGCCGCGGCGGGTGGGGGTGCCGACCTGGAGACCGTCGCCCGCGAGGCCGACGGCGCGCTGGCCGCGAAGCGGTCGCAGCTCGGTGCCGCCGCAGAACCGGGGGTCGGGAACGATCCACATCTATCCACAGGTAATCCACCTGTGGATAACTCGGCCGTCTCCGATATCTTCGAGGTGACCGGCCGGCACGGATTGCATGCCCGGCCCGCCGCCGAATTGGTCTCGGCCCTACGGGATCTCGACGCGCGCGTCGAACTGCGCAATGACACCACCGGCGTCGGACCGGTGTCCGGCGACAGCCTGACCCGGGTGCTGACCCTCGGCGTCCTTCCCGGGCATCGGCTGGAGGTGCGCGCGACTGGACCCGACGCGGCCCTGGCCGTGTCGAAAGTCCGTGCGCTGACCGCGCATTGACGCCTAGCGCGGAACCCGCGCGCTCAGGAAGAAGTCGGCGATCTCCTCGGACGCCAGGATCCCCGACGCCGCGGTGACCGCCACCCGGGGATGACTCCAGCCGCGCTGCTCCAGCTCGCCGTGGCGGGGCCGGATCGCGGCGTCCGCGGTGATCAGCATCTCCGCGTCCAGCGAGCCGTCACCCGCGGCCAGCAGCGGCGCCTCGGCGCGCAGTTCGCCCGAGTCGAGCAGGCGGCGCCGAACTTCGCGCACCGCATGGCTTTTGCAGACCGGGGCCGGCATGGCGTAGATCTTGCGGCCCTGCTGCGAGGCCGACCAGCCGCGCGGGCGGCACCAGGCGTCCCAGTCGGCGAGGAATCCGGCGGGCAGCCGGTCCAGGTCCACCACCAGGTAGCAGAACAGGTCGTCGGCCTCGCGCAGCCGCAGCGCGAACGATTCGTCCACGCGGGCCCGCAGTTCCGCGCGCACCTCGACGAGGGTGGCGCATTCGGCGCGCACCCGGGCCTCGAGGGCCGACCGCCAGCGCCGATCCGGCAGCCCGTTGCGCAGGATGCTGCCGCCATTGCTGGTGACGGCGTAGGGCCACGGCGCGCCGGGCAGGCGGATGCGCTGGAACTGCTCGATGGTGCGGGTGGTGACCGGCACCACGGCCGCGGTCCCGGCCAGCAGTTCGAGCCGTTCGGCCGCCGTCACCGTCATATGCGAGAGCGGCTGTCCCTCATACTCTTCCACGCACACCGTGTCCGGATACGCGTTCCCGAAGGCCGCTCGCGTATAGATCAGCGTCCGATCCAGATCGGTCGCCACCATCACCTCGCGCTGCCGCACCAGCTACCCCTTCACTTCCTTGATCAAACCCATACAGGCGTACGCCAAATCCGGCACGACTTCGACCGGCACGCCGCGCGCCGCGGCGAGCAGCCGGATGTGCGCGTGCTCGGCCGCGTCCCGATCACGCACCAGCACCCGCCACGGCACCCGCCGCAGCAGCACCCGGGTGGTCTCTCCCACACCGGGTTTCACGAAGTTCACACTCGAGATCCCGTACTCCGCGCGCACCCGCTCCACCGAGGCCCAGCCCGCCCAGGTGGGGGTCCGATCGGCGGCCAGCAGCTCACCCACCCGCGCGTCCACCAGCGGGCGCACCCGCGCGAAGCGGCCGCTCACGGTGTCCAGCAGCCGGTTGGACTGGTCCTCGCCGGCGAGCTCGCGATAGAACTTGGCCCCGTGGAACTGTCCGGGCCCGATCAGCTCGGCATTGAGCACGGTCCGCGAAATGAGCCCGGACACGGTGGAATTCAGGCACGCCGAGGCGATGAGAAAGTCGTCGCGGGTGCCGAAGGTCCGCGCACAGCCGCCCGGATCGGCGAGCACCGCGAGGTCGTCGTCGAACCGCGCACCGCCCGCCGCGCGATAGGCCGCCAGCGCCGCGCCGAGCTCCCGGGTGATCGCACCCTTGCCCGTCCAGCCGTCCACGAAGACGACCTGCGCCGGATCATGGTGCCGCGCCAGGTAATCCAGGGCCGCGGCGTCGATTCCGCGATCGCGCACGATCGACACGGCGTAGTGCGGGGCCTCGATCCCCCGGCTGCCCAGCCACCGCCGCATCAGCACACCCACCGGTGTTCCGGCCCGCGCCAGCGAGGCCAGCACGATATCGGGCCCGCGCTCGGCGACCACCAGTTCGGTCACCGTCGCCACCGCCAGCGCGAGCCGTTCGGCGCTCTCCTCGAGAACCGTGTCGAACAGTTCGCGGTAGGCGGCGTCCGGCTGGTATTCGACCGGCAGCGATTCCGCGTAATGCGCGACGCCGGCCTGGATCCGCCGTTCCCGTTCCGCCACCTCGGCTTCCAGGGCGACCCCGGACAGATCCGTCAGCAGCCACGACACTTCCTCGCGGGCGTACGACCCGAACTCCGGTCCCCGCAGCGGCTCCGGCAGCACCCGGCCGCCTCGGGCGCGGCGGAAGTCCGCGGGGCGCACATCGGCGCGAACGGTGGCGAGCGCCCGCGGATCCGCCTCGCTCAGCACCGCCAGCAGCACGTCCGACCCCGAGGCGGTGAGCACATCGACGAGTCCGCCTGTGGCCGTGAGTCGTTCGGTGTCGGCGGGGGTGTCCACGACAACCAGCAGAATCGGATCGACCGCCGGGCGTTCGGCGCGCGGCCCGCGGTCCTCCGGCCATCGGGCGTTGTACAGGTATCGCGGGGCGTCCTCACCGGTCTCGGGCGCGGTGAAGCGGAAGCCGCGGCGCAGCGGATACCCCGGCTCGTCGAGAACATAGGCCGGTGAGCGCGTCGTCGTCTGGTAGCGGGCGGGAATCCCGTTGTCCGCCAATCCCGCCGCGATGCGCAGCGGCAGGTACATGAGTTCCTCATGGGCGATGACGATCACCGGCCGGGGTTCGCCCGCGGCTGCCGGTACGGCGGGGTGGCGATCATCCTCACGAAACCCGCTGTGCGACAGTGCCGCGACGGGCGCGTGGCGGAGCGCGGCGCCACTCCGCTCGGGCAGGGCGGCCAGTTCGAGGGCGAGGGTGGCGGTCGCTCGCGCGAGCGCCGCCTCGAAGGGCGCCGTGTCCGTGTCGAGGAAGCCGTGCCGACCGCCCTCGGGAACATCGTGCGGCCACGGAATCTCGACCCGGGCGCAGACGCCCCGGCGTTCGGCGACCGGGTTCAGCACGGGGTCGGGTAGTGCGGCGACCGCGTCGATCAGGTCCGCGGGCAGCACGGTGCTGCCGCCCGCCAGGCAGACGGTGTCGATGCGGACACCGAGGTCGGCGGCCGCCTGCTCGAAGGCGCGGCGGTCGGCGTCGGTTCGCATGTCCACCAGCGACGCCAGGATGTAGTGCGTGCGCGGGGTCAGCGCGTGCAGGGCGCGGATCGCGTCCAGTGCTGTGGCGCCGGTGGAGATCTCGTCGTCGACCAGCACCATGGGCAGGTCGTTGTGGAAGACCGCGGCGGGCATGGGTTGCAGCAGGTGGGAGGTGGCGTGCGAGTGGCCCTCCTCGAAGCCCGCGAGGGTGTCGGCGGTCGGCACGTCGCGGCGGGTGGAGTGCAGGTAGCAGCGCGCGCCGATGCGGGCGGCGACGGTGTGGCCGAGCCCGGTCGCGGTCTCGGCGAAGCCGAGCACGACGGCACTGTCGGCGAACCCGTGCACGACCGCGCCGGTGGCGGTGGCGGTAGGCCGGTCACCGGGCGTGGCGAGGAGGTCGAGCACCAGGTCACCGAGCCGGTTCCCCGCGTCGAGGACCCGCCGCGGATCGGTCGGCAGATGCTTGCCGAGCACCGTCGAGACCAGCAGGTGGGCGCGGCGCGGATTGCGGCGCAGCCCGGGTTCGACGAGCGTGTCCACGCGCCATTCCGGGCCGGGCAGCCAGGAGGCGGTGTGGTGCAGGGTGAGTCCGAGTTCGCGGGTGGCCCAGGGCCGTTCGCGGGCGGTCGCGGGTAGGGCGGGGTCGGCGGTCACGATTCGACCAGGGCCTTGAGCAGGTCCACGAAGGAGACTCCTTTGTTGGCGACGCCGAACACCCGGGCGCGCAGCATGATCTGGTCGGCCCAGCTGCGGTGCGGGCGCATCTCGTTCATCTTGTTGCGGTACTCCGACGCGGCCACGCCGCCCGCGCCGGTGCTGAGAATGTCGGCGGCGTCGGCGTATTCCTCGTGGGTCACGATGGACAGCGCGTGCACGACCGCGACGTGGGTGGGGTGGATGACGGTCTTGCCCTGGATGCCGTTGGCGCGGTCCAGGGTGATCTCGCGCAGCAGCCCGTCCATGTCCCGGCTGACCAGTGACTGCCGGAAGGGCACGGCGTCCACCTCGGCGAAGGGGGCGGTGCGCAGCAGCGGCCGGAACATGCGGGCGTGGTCGGCGAAGTACTCCCAGACCGGTCCGGTGATGGTGAATCCGGTGCCGTCGGCACGACCCAGATAGTTGACGATGTCGGCGATGACGTCGGCGACCACGCGCACGTCGTAGATGGTGAGGTCGCGGTCGCGGCGAATCCCGAAGGTGGAGCACATGTCCGTGGCCCCGATGCGGACCGCGAGGATGCGGTCGCGGTGCGTGGCGAGCTGCTCACCGATGCGGGCCAGCTCCCGATCGCGGGTCTCGCGGTGCACCAGCGCGGGCGATTCCAGCACCGGCATGCCGAAGACGGTGCGGCCCAGCCGTTCCGAGGCGAGCTCGAGCGCGTGCAGGTAGTCCGCGGCGCAGGAGCTGTCGAACTTGGGCAGCACGAAGCCGGTGAGCGCCGTCGCGCCCGCCCCGAGCCGGCCGGCGATCTCGCCGATGCTCTGCGGGTCGCGTACCCGCACGAACAGCAGCGGGTACGCCTCGCCGCTGTCCGCCAGTTCGTCGAGGGTGACCGCGGCCTGCCATTTCCCGTATTCGACGGCGTGGTCGGCGACCGCGTCCTCGAGGTCGATGACCATCGAGCACACCCCGCGTTCGGCGCGGCGCAGGATGGTGGCGGTGAGGTCGGCCCGGGTGGCGGGCACGTACAGTGTCGCGCCCAGCGCCATGGCCAGCAGCTCGCGATCGCGGGAGCCGCCGAAGGCCTCGGGCAGGCGGTGGAACAGCCGGCGCAGCTCCGGGCCAGGCACCTGCCGGAAATGCCGCAGCGGGAAGCGCTTCCGCAAGGAGACCGGTGCGACGTCCGGGTCGCTGGTGATCATCGCGGTCATCGTCGCGGACGTCCTCCTGGTGACTTTCGGTCTATCTGTCGGTATTTCGCATGCGTTCGACGACTCCGGCCACGAAGGCGGTGATCGCGTCGAGTTCGGACACGTACGCCCAATAGTCGGGATGGCGGCCGGTCAGGCCCGCGGCGGCCCGGTCCAGGCGTTCGGCCTGGGCGTCGAGCACCGAACCCCATTGCGGGACGACGCCCTTGTTGACCGCCAGCATCTGCGCGTCGCGCAGTTTGAAGCGAACGGCCTTGGCGCGCTCGGCCGGTTGTTCCCGGACCGCGCGCAGCTGGGCGAGCCGGTCGGTGACGGCCTCGGCGCTCTCCTCGGCGGTGGCGAGGCGGGCGCGGGCGGTGGTGGTCAGATCGAGCGCGTCCTCCGGGTCGTTCGCGGCCAGGGCGGCCCGGGCGCGGGACAGGTCCGCGTCGGCGGCCTCGACGGCCTCCCGGGCTTGTCGCTCATTGTTGGCCAAATCGTTCGATGACGCAGCCGCGAATTCCCGCAGCAGCGCGGACATGGCCGGGGCGACACGGTCGAGCCGGTTGCGGGCGGCGTCGAGCCGGGTGGCCGCGGACGCCAGCGCGGTGGTGGCCGAATGCTGTTTGCCGGGAGCGGATTCCAGGGCGGCGGACAGCTCCCGGGTGCGGGACTCGAGCCGGGTCGCGGCCTCGCGGGCGGGGGCTCCGGCGCCGCCGATCGCGGCGGCCTCGAGTGTGAGCAGAGCCTCATCCAGAGCGGCCGCGCATTGCCGGACCGAGGGGTAGGCGGCGTACGGGGAGTCCTCGGCCTGGCGCCGGACCCGCTGCGCGTCGGCGCGGGTCTGCGAGACCAGTTGCGGCACCGAGCCCAGCACCGCGACCGCGTGCTCGAGGTGGGCCTGATCACCGCGGTAGAAGTCGTCGACGGCCCGGGCGGCGTCGGTGAGCCGCCGGACCACGCCGTCGATCTCGGGCTGCGGAATCACCCCGGCGCCCTCGCGTTCGACCTGCTCGAGGCGCTCGTCGAGGGCCAGGTAGGCGCCCGACGCGTCATAACAGCGGGCGCGCACCGGTTCCCAGCGCGCGGCCGCGCCGCGTTCGGGAAACAGCGCGGCGGACGCGGCGACGGCGGCCTCGGCGATGCTCTGCCGCCGATCCATATCGAGGAAGGCCGCCGTCAGCATCGACCGGGCCTGCTGCACCCATTCGTTGTTCCGGGGTGCCCGGAACCATCCGCTTCGACGGCCTGCCACGCCACGATCGTAGGCAACCATGGACGAACTCGGCGACCGCGCGTCGGCCAACATCCGGGCCGCGCGTTGACGATTGCCGCGACCACGCGTTGACAATTGCCGCGACCGCGGCGATGGAGTGTGTGACCCTGTCCTGTGACAGGCTGTCGTCGCACGATGTTCTTGACCCATTCCTACCCATGGCTTGGGGAAACCATTACTGTCGACGTCGGCGGAACCTGGACAGTGGGCGAAGCCGTTAGACAAGAAACGCTTCGAACGCTTCACAACGGAAGGATCCCCGCAATGGGTGTCAGTTTGTCCAAGGGCGGTAACGTTTCACTGACCAAGCAGGCGCCGAACCTGACCCAGGTCGCGGTCGGCCTGGGCTGGGACGTGCGCACTACCACCGGCACCGATTTCGACCTCGACGCCAGCGCCATCGCGACCGGCGGCGACAAGAAGGCGCTGTCGGACAAGCACTTCGTGTTCTTCAACAACCTGCAGTCCCCGGAGGGCACCATCGTGCACGCCGGCGACAACCTCACCGGTGAGGGCGAGGGCGACGACGAGGTCATCAACATCGACCTGGCCAACACCCCGCCGGCCGTGGAGTCCATCTTCTTCCCGGTCTCGATCTACGACGCCGACTCGCGCGGCCAGAGCTTCGGCCAGGTCCGCAACGCCTACATCCGGGTCGTGGACCGCGCCAACGGAACCGAGCTGGCCCGCTACGACCTGTCCGAGGACGCGTCCACCGAAACCGCCATGGTGTTCGGTGAGCTCTACCGCAACAATGGTGAGTGGAAGTTCCGGGCCATCGGCCAGGGCTACGCCTCGGGCCTCTCGGGCATCGCCCGGGACTTCGGCGTCAACGTCTGACGCGACCCGCTCGCGACCGGCGCGAAGTACCAGCGTCTCAATAGAACACACGGCGACACGTCGAGGGCTCGGTCGCACGAGCCCTCTTCGTGTGCCCGCTCGACCGGCACGTCACCCGACCCCGGCACAACGAAAGGCCCACTGCGGTGCGAATATTCGGCCTCTCCATCATCGTCACCGTACTGTCGCTGATCGCGGCGCTGGTGTACGGCGGACCCACGGCCCTGGTGCTGTGCGCCATCCTGGGCATCCTCGAGGTGTCCCTATCCTTCGACAACGCGGTCATCAACGCCAGCATCCTGCAGCGGATGAGCGAGTTCTGGCAGCGCATCTTCCTGACCATCGGCGTGGTCATCGCCGTGTTCGGTATGCGCCTGGTGTTCCCGCTGGCCATCGTGTGGATCACGGCCGGGCTCAGCCCCGTTCGCGCCTTCGACCTGGCCATGAACCCGCCCGCCGACGGCGCGCTCACCTTCCCCGACGGCAGCGCCTCCTACGAGAAGCTGCTCACCGACGCGCACCCGCAGATCGCGGCCTTCGGCGGCGCCTTCCTGCTGCTGCTGTTCTTCAACTTCATCCTCGAGGAGCACGAGGTCACCTGGCTGGGCTGGATCGAACGCCCGCTGGCCAAGCTCGGCAAGCTCGACATGCTCGCGGTGGTGCTCACCCTGGCCGGCATCGTCATCGCCGCGGAGTTCATCGCCCACGACGACGATCGCAGCACCGTGCTGCTGGCCGGCATCCTCGGCACCATCACCTACATCGTGGTCGACGGACTCGGATCGCTCTTCCACACCGAGGAACACGCGGACGGTGCGGGCGGACCCTCGGAGGTCGTGAAGGCCACCGGCAAGGCGGCGTTCTTCCTGTTCCTGTACCTGGAAGTGCTCGACGCCTCGTTCTCCTTCGACGGCGTGATCGGCGCGTTCGCCATCACCTCCGACCCGATCCTGATCGCCCTGGGCCTGGGTCTGATCGGCGCCATGTTCGTCCGCTCGATCACCGTGTACCTGGTCCGCAAGGGCACGCTCTCGGAGTACGTGTACCTCGAACACGGCGCGTTCTGGGCCATCGGCGCGCTGGCGGTCATCCTGCTCATCACCATCGGCGTGCACGTCAACGAGGTGATCAGCGGCCTGGTCGGCGTGGCGTTCATCGGCGCGGCGTTCATCACCAGCATCATCCGCAATCGGCGCGAGGAAGCCGAAGCCGATGATGCGGAACCCGAGCTGGAGAAGTCGCCCAGCCTGAGCTGACTCCGCACTCGAAACACGAAGCCCGCCGCCCGATTTCGGACGGCGGGCTTCTCTGTTCACACCATGCGACCGGTTCAGACCATGCGACGGGGAATCGCCAGATGTTTGGCCCGCCGCACCGACACCCGCGTCCACAGCACCTGCTGCAGCCACAGCGTCAGCCAGCCCGCGATCGCCATGCCCACGATGTTCACCAGCAACTGCGCGAGACTGCCCCACACCGTCGCACCGTCGGCGACGGCCACACCGAGGGCGATATTGCCCGCGGCGGGCACCGTGGTCACCGAGATGAAGACACCCGCCAGGCCCAGGGATTTCGCCGAGGTGATGGACAGCACGCCCGCCGCGCCCGCCACCACGGCCACGATGAACGACCACTTGTCGGGGGTGTAGATGAAATGCGTGGCCGGTCGCGGCCCGGTCACCTGCGCCTCGGTGATCCAGCCCGATGCCCGCGCGATCGCGGCCAGCACGATGGTCATGCCGATGGCCGCCACGAAGCCGAGCACCAAGGTGCGCAAGGCCAGTCGAAACAGGACGAAACGCCGCCGGACCAGGGCGACGCCCAGCGCCGCGATCGGGCCGAACTCCGGCCCCAGCACCATCGCACCGACGGTCAGGATCTGGGAATCGGTGATGATCGCGATGCTCGCGATGACGATGGCCAGCGTCAAGAAGCTCAGATAGGTCCAGTTCAGTTCGGACTCGTCATAGGCCCGCTGCGCCACCTGCGCCCAGACCACGGAGTCCGAGCTGCTACCCGGCGTCCGCACCTCGGCCTCGAAACCGCTGCGCGACAACCAGGTACCCACCTGATCGATCTCGATGCTGCCCTCCTGGTGCACCCGCATCGCGCGCAGTCGTGCCACCAGATCGTTGGCGGCCTCGCGGGCGATCTGCGCGGTGATCAGATCACCCGGCGGACGCAGCGCCGCGCCGCGGACCAGGACCAGTCCGGTCACCGCGTCGTCGGTCTCCAGGACCTGGAGAATGTCGTCGGTCATGGCGGCCGGGGAGAGTATCCGCAGGTGCAGCATGAGCACAGTCTGCCGGGCGCAGCGCCCGGACCGGGCGCTGGAACCACGAATCGGCCGGGGTGTCACGGAATTCGCGCCCGCGACACCCCGGCCGCGCGTGGATTCACACCCGCTGCGGCTGCGCGCCGGCCGCGATGTGGTCGACGACGGCCGCGCGGACGCCGGGTTGCCGAACACGTCCCGATTCGGGCGCGGCGGCACGGCGGGAGGCGAGCACCAGGCCCACCAGGCCGACCGCCAGCCCGGCGATCGTCAACGGGCGCAACGGCTGATCGATGACCAGCCACGCCATGACCGCGGTGACGGCCGGGATGGCGAAGAAGAAGCGGCTGACGCGGGTGGTGTCCCAGCGCTGCAGCATGGTGTTCAGCAGCAGGAACGCGCCGATGGAGTTCACCAGCACCATCCACACCATGGAACCGGCGAAGCGGGCCGGATCGGCGAGGTGGAAATCGCCGCCCGCCCAGGCCATCACGCCCGCGAACGGAGCGCTGACCGCGATGTGCAGTGCGGTGCCGGTGCGCGGATCGATCCCCGGGGTGAAGCGCTTCTGATAGACCGTGCCGAGGCTGAGCCCGAGCAGCCCGACCACGCACAGCAGCAGCCCCGGCAGCGAGAAGCTGGACTGATCCACCACCGCCAGCCCGACGCCCAGGCCGCCGACCCCGAAGCCGAGCCACTGCCGCGCGCTCACCGATTCGCCCAGGCCACCGGCGAACAGCGCGATCACCACCGGACTCAGGCCCTGGACCAGGGAGATGACTGCGGCGGTGACGTGCTCGTGCATGGCGGTGTAGAACGCGCCGAACTGGACCATCTGCATGAGCAGGCCCGCCACCAGGGTGTGCGCGAAGACCCTGCCGCGCGGCCAGACCGCGCGAGACAGCAGCGCGAACCCGATGAGCAGCGCGCCCGCGATGCCGAAGCGGGCGAAGAGCACCAGCATCGGCGGGGCCGCGCCGACGCCGATGATCCCGGCGATGAAGGCGCTGCTCCACATGAGGATCAGGGCCGGTGGGCCCGCCACGTCCAAGAGCCGGTTCTCCATGATCCCTCCAAGCACTAACCTGTTCAGGTGGTTATCACCGTCGCATCGCGCCGCATAACCTGTCAAGGGGGTTATGATCGGGACATGTCATCGTTCGCCGACCCGCACCTGTTCGTCAGCGGCAACCTCGCGCTGAACTTCATCGGCACGGCAAAAGAACGGCGCACCTCGTTCATCGAATTGCTCACCACCGCCACCGAACTGGGCGAATGGGTCGTCGCGGCCGGCATTCTCGACACCGCGCCCGACTGCTCCGACGCCCTGGAACCGGCGCTACGACTGCGCGAAGCGGCGTGGCGGCTCATGCTGGCCACCCTGCACGGCCACCCCCCCGCCGACGCCGACCGGCGCCTCCTCAACCGGCGCGCACACGACGCCGCCCCCGAACTCACGCTGCTGCCCGACGGCCGGGTACGACGCGCCGGAACCATCGACACGGCATTGACCGCGATCGCCCGCTCGGCCATCGAACTCTTGGGCGGCCCGGATCGCGAACGGCTCAAGGAATGCGGGCGAGACGCCTGCACCCGCCTCTACCTGGACACCTCACGCGGCGGTTCGCGCAGGTGGTGCGATATGACGGTCTGCGGAAACCGGGCCAAGGGCAAGGCTTTCCGCGCCCGCAACGCCGATACGGAACGGTGACCGCTCCGGGGCGGACACGAACACGAAGAAGAACACCAGCAGCAGCACCGCCCGGCCCCACACGCCGATCTGCACCAGATACTGCTCGACCTCGTACGGGTGGCCCGACCCCAGCTCGTAGAAGTAGCGGAAGACGCCGACGCCGATGCACAGGTCCGCCAGCAGATAGGCGACCACCAGACTCCACGGCACCCGCAGCAGCACCAGGAACGGGATCAGCCACAGCGTGTACTGCGGCGAATGCACCTTGTGGAACAACAGGAATCCACACAGCATGGCGCCACTGACCCCGATCCACGGATACACCCCGGCCAGCCGATACCGGCGCACACCCAGCCAGCAGGCCAGCGCGAACGCCGCCACCACCAGCGTCGGCGACAGCACCGACACCAGGTGCTGAAACGCCGATTCCGATTCCTGCGACGGACCGAACAGCGGCCGCAGTCCCCAGTACCAGATGGAATTCGTGGTGATATCGGCCTGCCGCAATTGCTGGAAGGTGATCGACGCGCGCCAGCCGTCGTAACCGGCGAGCGCGAACGGCAGATTGATCGCGACCACCGTGCCGATCGCCGTCGCGGCCACCAGCAGCGCGCCGCGCACATCGAAACGCTTCTCCCGCAAGGGTTGTTCACCCAGCAGCACATAGATCAGCAACGGCAGCACGAAGATGCCGGGATACAACTTGAAACAGAAGCCGATCGCCAGGAATACCGCCGCCGCGATCGCGCGATCCTGCAGTGAATACCGCGTCAGCACCGTCATCACATAGAACGCGGCGACCGCGGTGGCGACCACCGGCAGTTCCCAATTGTGAAAAGCGTAGAGCACCAACGGCGGTGCGGCCGCCCACAACAATGCCGCCGGACCGGCCATGCGGGCCAGCAGATACGCGGTCAGCAAGGCGAACGGGGCCAGCAGCAGCGCCGAATGCCACAGGAAGGCCGCGTCGGTGTGCGCGCCGATCCCGCCGATCCACATGAACAGGCCGCTGAGCACCGGATACTCCACCGCACCGCCGGTCAGCTGACCGTCCGGGGTGATGCCGCCCGTTATATACGGAAAGACGTGGTGATCGATGCCGCGACCCAGCCACAGGTACTGGATATCGGAATAGCAGACATCCGAATCCTTGATCACGTCGAACAGCACGCTGCGCCCGGATTCGTCGTACGGGCCGACCGCGCAGCGCGCCTTGTTCACGAACGCGATCAACAAGGTGACCCCGCACGCCAGCGTCGAGAGCACCGCGATCATCGACCGGCGCGCATCGCGACGGCGGGGAGCTGCCGCAACGCTGACGACAGGTCGATTCGGCATGCGCATCACCCTAGGTGGCTGGTCGGCGTGTTCGCCTGTTCAAACTGTGGACTGGCCCGATTTCGCAGGCCATGCCTTGGTTATCTACCCAGGCTCCGGCGTCGTGAACGCGGTCCGGACCCCTTTTCCGTTCGTCGCGGCCGCTCATGTAGCCTTGTCGGGTTGCTGACGCAACGAACCCTCCTGCCC
Organism: Nocardia sp. NPDC004582; assembly: GCF_053602115.1. Lineage (NCBI taxonomy): Bacteria > Bacillati > Actinomycetota > Actinomycetes > Mycobacteriales > Nocardiaceae > Nocardia > Nocardia sp. NPDC004582. Next base: position 16,118 of record NZ_JBSGCY010000047.1, read on the forward strand.
ACGGACAGTCCGTGGGCCGTTCACAGTCCACAGGAGGTGATGAGGTCCGTGCGTCATTATGAAGTGATGGTTATTCTCGATCCAGCGATGGATGAGCGCACCGTCGGCCCGAACCTGAACAACATGTTGGGTGTTGTCGGGTCCGAGGGCGGCAAGGTCGACAACGTCGACATCTGGGGTCGCCGTCGTCTCGCCTACGAGATCGCCAAGCAGGCCGAGGGCATCTACGCGGTCGTCACCCTGACCGCCAAGTCCGAGACCGTCAGCGAACTCGATCGCCAGCTGGGCCTGAACGAGTCGGTGCTGCGCACCAAGGTGCTGCGCCTCGACAAGAAGTAAGACCAGTCCTCCCGCGACGTCGCTCGTAACCGTCGGTGCCTATCTCTAGGCTGACCGGTGAACGCGAGCGCATTGCGGACTGCACCGGAAAGCAGGAGGAACCATGGCCCAGGGCGACACGGTCATCACCGTCATCGGCAATTTGACGGCTGACCCCGAGCTTCGATTCACGCCCGCGGGAGCGGCCGTCGCGAACTTCACCGTCGCGTCGACTCCCCGTGTGTTCGACCGTAATACCAATGAATGGAAAGACGGCGAAGCGCTTTTCTTGCGCTGCAACATCTGGCGTGAAGCTGCGGAGAACGTTGCCGAGAGCCTGACCCGTGGCTCGCGAGTGATCGTGAGCGGACGACTCAAGCAGCGCTCCTACGAAACCCGTGAGGGTGAGAAGCGCACGGTCGTCGAACTCGAGGTCGACGAGGTGGGTCCCTCCCTGCGGTACGCGACCGCGAAAGTCAACAAGACCACCCGTGGCGGTGGTGGCGGCGGCTTCGGCGGTGGCGGACAGGGCGGCGGCGGCCAGCAAGGCGGCGGCGGCTTCTCCGGTGGTGGCAGTGGTGGGGGTCGTGGCGGCCAGAGCGCCGGCGACGACCCGTGGGGCAGCGCCCCCGCGGCCGGCTCCTTCGGGGGCGGGCCCATGGACGACGAACCGCCGTTCTAGGCAGTAACCAAACTGGCTCGGCCAGAACGGCTTTCCCCGGAATCCGCTTCGGCAGGGTTCCCAAAATTACGGAGTTGAAAGACCATGGCCAAAGCACCGGCACGCGAAAAGGTGCTGAAGAAGAAGGCTTGCACCTTCTGCAAGGAAGACAAGGCCGGCAAGAAGAACAACACGGCCGGCGCGAAGATCGACTACAAGGACACCGCGCTGCTGCGCAAGTACGTGTCCGACCGTGGCAAGATCCGCGCGCGCCGGGTGACGGGCAACTGCGTCCAGCACCAGCGCGATATCGCTGTCGCCGTGAAGAACTCGCGTGAGGTCGCTCTGCTGCCTTACGTGTCCACCGCTCGCTGAGAAAGGAAGACACAGCTATGAAGCTCATCCTCACCGCTGATGTCGACAACCTCGGTGCGCCCGGCGACACCGTGGAAGTCAAGGACGGCTACGGCCGTAACTTCCTGCTCCCGCGCGGCCTGGCGATTGTCGCCACCCGTGGCGCGGAGAAGCAGGTCGAGGGCATTCGCCGGGCACAGGATGCCCGTCGCGTGCGCGACCTGGACCACGCCAACGAGCTGAAGCAGGCCATCGAGGGCCTGACCGGTGTGTCGCTCGCGGTCAAGACCGCCGGCACCGGCAAGCTCTTCGGTTCGGTCACCGCGGCCGACGTCGCCTCGGCGATCAAGACCGCCGGCGGCCCGGTCGTCGACAAGCGCAGCATCGAGCTGCCGAAGGCCCACATCAAGAGCACCGGCAAGCACGGTGTCGTGGTGCATCTGCACCCGGATGTGATCGCCAAGGTCGACCTGCAGGTCACCGCCGCCGAGTAATTCGGTTGATCGGAGGCCGCCTCACCCGTGGGGGCGGCCTCCGATTTCTTTTGTTTGCTCAGGAGTCGCCAGATTTCGGATCGGTTGTGGATTGCCCAGCAAACCAACCGTTTTCGTTGTGTGCCCGGTCACAGACGCGTGACCGTTCGTTTACCCAACACGCCCGGCCGTTGTCGTCCAGCGACACGCCGCACGAAATTGATCCACAGTTGCGAACAATGAGAATTCCGCCACTACCAGCGCTTTGAGCAGCGACATCGCCTGTTGTCCCCAAGTTTTCCACAGGGGGTGCACAACAGGTGGTGAACAATACCCACGTTATCCACAAGTGTGTACACAGTTCGGTTTGGCGGGTCACCGCCCGGTCGCCTAGGTTCGCCTTCGAGGTCGTGACCACGGCTCGAGCGTGGCGGTCCCAACATGTCGGTGCGCTGGCGTACAACGGTTCTGCACGCCGTTGCGGCGCGAGCAGAGAGGACGGTCGAGCCCATGGCAGTCATCGACGATCGCGGCCACGACGATCACGGGCCCTCCGACTATCCCGACGCCCCCGGCGAGGATTTCGGCCGCCAGCCGCCCCATGACATGGCGGCGGAACAGTCCGTTCTCGGCGGCATGCTGCTGTCCAAGGACGCCATCGCCGACGTCGTCGAAGTCATTCGCCCCGGCGACTTCTACCGCCCCGCGCACCAGGCCGTCTACGACGCCATTCTCGACCTCTACGGCCGCGGCGAACCCGCCGACCCGGTCACCGTCGCCGCCACCCTCGACCGCAAGGGCGAACTCAAACGCATCGGCGGCGCACCGTATCTCGTCACCCTGACCCAGACCGTCCCCACCGCCGCCAACGCCGGCTACTACGCCGAGATCGTGGCCGAGAAGTCGGTTTTGCGCCGCCTCGTCGAAGCCGGCACCCGCATCGTCCAATACGGCTACGCCGGCGCCGACGGCCAGGACGTGGCCGAGGTCGTCGACCGCGCCCAGGCCGAGCTCTACGACGTCACCGAACGCCGCTCCAGCGAGGACTTCGCCCCCCTCACCGACATCCTCCAGCCCACGATGGACGAACTCGACTCCATCGCCTCCCGCGGCGGCATCTCCCTCGGCGTCCCCACCGGCTTCACCGAACTCGACGAGATCACCAACGGCCTGCACCCCGGCCAGATGGTCATCGTCGCGGCCCGACCGGGCGTGGGCAAGGCTCTCGCGCTCGACACCCCGCTGCCCACACCGGACGGCTGGACCACCATGGGTGAGGTCGAGGTCGGAGACGAGTTGCTGGATGCGCAGGGCCGACCCACCCGCGTGGTCGGCGCCACCGAGGTGATGGTGGACCGCCCCTGCTACGAGGTCGAATTCTCCGACGGCACAGTCATAGTCGCGGACGAGCAGCATCAATGGCTCACCGAGACCCGATCCTCGCGCCGTTCGGCGCAGCAGGCCGCGACCGGCCACAACCGGTATCGGAATCAGAAGACTTTCCCGGAGGTACGAACCACCGCCGAAATCGCGGCCACCGTGCGTTGCGCGACCGCCGATCGACGGATCAACCACTCCGTGGTCAACACCGAGGCATTGCGATTGCCCGAGCGCGAGCTGCTCGTGCCCCCATACACATTGGGCGCTTGGCTCGGTGACGGCAGTTCGGCGTGCGCGCAGCTGACCACGGCCGACCCCGAGATCGTGCATCGGATCGAGAACGAGGGCATCGTTGCGGCGCACTCGGATTCCGCACCGCTGCGCTACAGCCTGCGGTTACCCGAGAACGCACCGATCGAGCCGCGCGACTGCATCGTCTGCGGCGCGGAGTTCATTCCATTCACCAGCGAGGTCCGCACCTGCGGCCGATCTTGCGGCGGCAAAGCCCGTTTCGTCTCCGGCCCGGCGCCCAGCCCGACCTGCCCCCAGTGCGGCAGCCCGTCCATCGGACTTCGCCTGTGCCAGTCCTGCCGCAATTCCGTCGGCAGCGTACAAGCACGTCTGCGCACCATCGGGGTGCTCAACGACAAGCACATTCCGGTCGACTACCTGCGTGCCTCCGAGACGCAACGACGCGCTCTGCTCGCCGGCCTGCTCGACACCGACGGAACGGTCACCAAGGGTGGCTCGGTCCAATTCGCAGTGACCAACGAGCAGCTTGCCCGGGATACCGAGGAGCTGATTGTGAGCCTCGGCTACCGCTGCCAGCTGTCCACCAAACGAGTCCGAGGCCGCACCGAAGCGAGTTCGACCGCCTACACCCTGACCTTCGCGACCGAGGACGAGGTGTTCGGGCTGAGCCGAAAAGAACTGCTGCACAAGCAGCGGCGCGGCGCGACCAATACCTCGCGCTCCGGCTCCCGTTTCATCGTGGATGTCCGTCCGATCGCTTCGGTCCCGGTCCGCTGTGTGGAGGTGGACAACGCGGATCACCTCTACCTCGCGAGCCGCGCGATGATCCCGACCCACAATTCCACGCTGGGTATGGATTTCATGCGCAGCTGCTCCATCAAGCACGGCATGGCCAGCGTCATCTTCTCCCTGGAAATGAGCCGCACCGAAATCGTCATGCGCCTCCTATCCGCGGAGGCGAAAATCAAACTGGGCGATATGCGTTCGGGGCGTATGAGTGACGACGACTGGACCAAGCTGGCGCGGCGCATGAGCGAGATCAGCGAAGCGCCGCTGTTCGTGGATGATTCACCGAACCTCACGATGATGGAAATTCGCGCGAAGGCCCGACGGCTCAAGCAGAGGCACGATCTGCGCCTCATTGTCGTGGACTACCTACAGCTGATGAGTTCGGGCAAAAAGGTCGAATCGCGACAGCAGGAAGTCTCGGAGTTCTCCCGTAGCCTCAAGCTGATGGCGAAGGAGCTCGAGGTTCCGGTAATCGCGATTTCGCAGCTCAACCGTGGTCCTGAGCAGCGAACCGATAAGCGGCCGATGGTTAGTGACCTTCGCGAAAGTGGTTCGCTCGAACAGGATGCGGACATGGTTATCCTGCTGCATCGCCCAGATGCCTTCGAGCGGGACGACCCTCGCGGCGGCGAAGCAGATCTGATTCTAGGTAAGCATCGAAACGGTCCTACCGCAACCATTACCGTTGCGCATCAGTTGCACTTGAGCCGGTTTGTCGATATGGCACGAGGTTAGCAGGTTTCGCGCGTTTCGAACACGGATTCGAGCTAAAGTCCACGCGTGCAGTCGAACCGGGCTCGTAATGATGCAATGGGTAAGTGCACCAACACTATTGAAGAATACCGACTGGGTGGCCTAACAGCGACCTCTCGGATCGCGCGTGCTGACACCGGGGCGTTCGAATCCTTGGAGGCCTTGATACACAGCGGTGAACGCCCTGCGGTGTGGTCGCTCGACGACCAGATGCGCTATACCGCCCAGCCGATCTCGGAGATCTCCGCCTGCGGCCGCGCGGAGACCATGCGCGTGCAGTTGGCCTCCGGCCACACCATCGAAGCAGCTCCGGCGGTGCGCATGCTCACCGTCGATGGCTGGAAACGGTTGGGAGACCTCGCAACCAACGACCGGATTGCCATCCCCCGTTGGATTCCGCACACGTTGCACACCAACGAGATGCCCGATTCCGAGGTGGTCCTGCTCGCCCACATGATCGGCGACGGCTCCTGCGTCAAGCACCAACCCATCCGCTATGCGAGCGTGGACGAGGACAATCTCGCCGCGGTGGCAGCCGCGGCCACCCACTTCGGTATCACCGCCGTCCGCGATGACTACCCGGCCGCGAAGGTAACCACGCTTCGCCTGCCTGCCCCCTATCGCCTTGCCAGAGGCAGGCGCAATCCGATCGCGGCCTGGCTCGATGAACTCGGATTGTTCGGTCTGCGTAGTTACGAGAAGTTCGTTCCACCGCGGATTTTCGCGCTGCCGACAGAACAGATCGCGATCTTCCTCCGTCATCTGTGGGCGACCGATGGATCCATCCGCTGGGACAAGGTCGGGCGGCAAGCGCGGATCTACTACGCCTCCACCAGCCTGCGATTGATTCACGACGTGGCGAACCTGCTGCTTCGACTCGGAGTTCACAGCCGTATCAGGCTGGTGCCGAAGGCCGGCTATCGAGACTGCTGGCACCTCACCATCGATGGCGGTGAAAACCAGACCACGTTCCTCGAAGAGATCAACTCGCATGGTGCCCGAGGTGTCGCGGGGAGAGCGTGTCTGGCCGAACTCGGCACCATGACCTTCAACCCGAACGTGGATACGATCCCCAAAGAGGTCTGGGACAAGGTGCGCGCGCTCCTGCCCGCTCGCGCGATGACGCATCGGGAATTCCAGACCGCGATGGGCAGCAAATTCTGCGGCGCCGCCATGTGGAAACGCTCACCCAGCCGTGAACGCCTGGCTCGGGCGGCAGCTATCCTGGACGCACCGGAACTCGCGATGCTCTGTACCAGCGATGTCTTCTGGGACCGGATCACACAGGTCACCGATGGAGGAGAGCAAGCCGTGTTCGCGGTATCCGTATCCGGCACCGGGAACCTCATTGCCCAGGGGGTCGCGGTCTACGCCGGGCGCCATCGAACGTGACTGCACCGCAATGCTTCTCACTACGGCGTGGTACGGCGTACCGTGGTCGTCGGACGCAACTCGCGTACACGCTGTGGGGGAGGAATACGGTGTCGAGATTCACCAATGCACCCGATGGGATCCGGATTGGGATGTTCCTCGGGCTGGTCGTCGGCCTGGCTACTCAAAGCCTGGTGCTCGGAATCATTGTCGCGGTGCTGGCCAGTTTCGCCGGCTGGTATCTCATCGCCGAGGTGGAGGCGTTCTCCGACCGCGACGCCCGGTGATGACCCCGATGGAATGATCGATTGTCGGACGGTGGGGCGGGGAAGAGCGCTACCGTCGACCAATGACCCGTAATGGGCGAGGGCCTGGTCGGATCGCGCGGGTGGGAGTGGTGGTCAGCGCGGTGGCGCTGGTTGCTGCCGGGTGCGGCAGTGGTGGGCCGGGGGAGGTCGGGGTGGAGAGTTGGCCGCCGGCTGGGGGGCGCGGGGCCTGTGTGGTGGACAAGCAAGAGAATGTTCCCGCGACGATGCGGGACGGGGTCGTGCTGAAGGCCGACGTGTATCGGCCGAAGACGTCGGGGTCGGTACCGGTGATCTTGATGCGGACGCAGTACGGGAAGGCGGCGGCGCAGGTTCAGCCGTATCGGTATCAGACGCCGGAGTGGTTCGCTTCGCATTGTTATCTCGTTGTGGTGCAGGATATTCGGGGGCAGGGGCAGTCGGGCGGGGTGTTCACCGAGTTCGGGAACGACATGACCGACGGGTATGACTCGGTGGAGTGGGCGGCCGGGTTGCCGGGGACGAATGGCAAGGTCGGGATGTACGGGTCGTCGTATGTCGGTGCGACGCAATGGCTCGCGGCGGTCAGCGCGCCGCCGCATCTGGCGACGATCGTTCCGGCCAATACCGCGTCGGATTACTACGACGGGTGGAATTACGAGGGCGGGGCGTTCCGGTTGGGGTTCGTGGAACCGTGGGCGATGGAGACGATCGGGGCGAGCGCGGCCGCGAATCGGGGGGATACCGGGACCGCCAAGCAGCTGGCGGCCGACGGGATGGACTACACGCGGTGGCTGGGTTTTCGCCCGTATCAACAGTTTCCGCCGTTGCATCCGGGGGATCCGGTGATCGCGCCGTGGTTCTACGACTGGGTGCGGCATTCGTCTCGTGACGACTATTGGAAGCAGTGGAGCATTCGGGACCGGTACGCGAATGTCACAGTCCCCGTATTGAATTTCGAGGGCTGGTACGACGCGTTCCTGGCCGGTGGGGTGGAGAACTTCACGGGGATGGTGGCGGGCGGCGGGTCGCCGGAGGCGCGGACCGGGCAGCGGTTGGTGCTGGGGCCGTGGGATCACCTGGGCTGGGGCCGGGCGGGGAGCGGGATCACGACGCCCATGCTGGCCGCGACCGGCGAGGCGGGCGACAGTCCGATCAATGAGCTGATGCTGGCCTGGTTCGATCATTTCCTGAAGGGCGAGGACAACAAGGTTTCCGGGCAGCCGGTGGTCGACTATTTCGTGATGGGGGCGAACAAGTGGAAGTCGGCGTCGGCGTGGCCGTTGCCGAATACCCGGTGGACCACCTACTACCTGTCCGGGAAGGGCGGTAGTTCGATGCAGGGGCGGGTGGGTGCGCTGACCGCCGAGGCGCCGAAGGATCCGCAGCAGCCGGATCGATACGAGTACGACCCGCTGAATCCGGTGCCGAGCGCGGGCGGGCATTCGTGTTGCGGGGCGTCGTCGGGGCCGCAGGGGCCGGTGGATCAGTTCGTGGTGGAGCAGCGGTCGGATGTGCTCACCTATACGACGGCGCCGATGCCGGGCGATACCGAGATCACCGGACCGGTTCGAATGACGTTGTGGGCGTCCTCGACCGCGCCGGATACCGATTTCACGGCGAAGCTGGTGGCGGTCGCGCCGGACGGGTCCACGGTGAACCTCAACAATGGGATCATTCGGGCGGCATTCCGGGATTCGCTGGAACATCCGACGCCGATCGTGCCGGGGCAGCCGTACAAGTACTCGATCGATATCTGGCCGACGAGTTATCTGGTGCAGGCGGGGTACAAGATCCGGGTGGAGGTGTCGAGCAGCGATTTCCCGCAGTTCGCACCGAATCCGAATACCGGTGATCCGTTCGGGGAGAACGCGAATACGCAGGTGGCGACGCAAACCGTCTTTCACGACCCGGAGCATCCGTCGGCGCTGGTGCTGCCGATCATTCCGGCCGGGGACGCGGGAAGTTCGCGATTCCCGACCGGGCATTGACGACCGTGGCCGGGCTTCCCGTGAGTTGTCCGCCCCGTGGGAAGCGCCGGCCGCTTACATAATAGTCGCGGCGGGGAAGTTTCCCGGCACGGCCGGGCCGGGGTTAGTGTCGCGGGGTGGGATTCGAGGTGCGGATCGATATCGCGGGTGCGGTCGAGATCGTCGGTGCGGCAGCGGGGTTCGGCTGGCGCTGGGGATCCGGGAATGTCGCGGAATTCGCCCGGCTGGTCGGTTGGACCGCGCCGCAGCCGGTCGGCACGCTGCGCACCGGCCCGGTGTTCTCGCGCACGGGCCTGCCGGTGTGGTGGGACTCGGCCATGTTCTGGGGCAGTGACCGCGGCCTGGATCATGTGCGGGTGGCGATCTCCGACTGCCCGGATCCCGCGGATCCGGGCAGCCGGGACCTGCTGGCCGCCGCCATGGCCCGCGCCGCGGCGGAGTTCACCACGCGCTGGGGCGATCCGGAGACCACCACCGCGGGTCCCGCCGAGGGCTTGGCCTGGCGTTTCCCGAATGTGTTCGCGGGTCTGACGATCGGTGCGGACACCGTGGACCTGCTGCTGGTGAACCCGACCGCACAACGGTATTGGATGGAGCGCAATCACGAGGCCGCCCGCCGCCGCGCCGCCGCGGGCCCGTGGATCCGGTTGGCGGAGAGCCTGGCCGGATTCCTGGAGACGCTGCCGGTCGACGGGCGGCTGCTGGTGACCGCGCCCGGCGGGCGTTTCGTGCAGTTCGAGGCCGGGCCGGAGCAACTGGCGGGCGAGCTGGCCCGCAGCGAATTCATCGATCCCGGCTGGTATTACGGCCCTGAACTGGAGAAGCGGCTGATCGAGCTGGGCTGGACGCCGCCCCGCGAGGGCAATTGGACGCGCGGCCTGTCCAGGCGCGCGGGCGCTGTCGCCATGAGCGGACTGGCCCTGCGCACCATCGATACCCTGCGCGCGGTCGGGGTGGCCGCGCAGACCGAGCTGGTGGCCGACGCCTGGGTGGAGGGCGGCGCCGATCTGGACCTGTCCGCGCTCGGCATCGCGCCGCATCCGACCTCCCGTACCCAGCGCGCGGAGTTCCTGCGCCGCCACCCGGTCTCCGAATTCGATGCCGGGCCGCTGCGGGTGGATGTGCCCGCCGGGGTCGGGATCGCTCGCGCCGCGCGCGCCTTCGACTGGACCTGGACCCGCGCCGACCTGGATGGTTTCGCCGCCGCGGTGGGCTGGAAACCGGTGCACGACACCGATGCCGGGGAGCGCACGGTCTGGGCGGGCACCGATCTGCGGGTGGACGATCCACGCGCCCGTTTCTGCTTCGACGGCGACCGGCTCGAGGCGGTCTGCGTGACGCTCAGCGACAGCATCGAGTCGTTCCTCTATGACGAGGGCCTGCCCGCCGAGGTCGCGGCCCAGCGCACCGCCGCCCAGGCGCGTGCGCTGGACGGGTTCCGGGCCGAGTTCGGGGCGCCCCGGCACGCGGTGCTGGGGCAGGCGCACGGACCGGCGTGGCCGGCGGATCGCCTCACCCTGGGCCTGGTTCCGGAGGCGGACACGGTGGAGCTGTATCTGGTGCGGCCGGGTGAACGCGACCGTCGCCTCATCATCGAGCAGCAGCGGGCCGCGCATCGCGCGCACGATCGCGAATGGGCGCAGTGCTATGCGGAATTGGCCGCGCTGATCGCCGATCTGGCGGACTCCGGCCAGCTCACCGTGGATGCGGGGGACCCGCATCGGGCTCGGGTCGACCGGGACGGGGACCTGCTGCGCCTGGAGTTGGCCACCGCCACCGCCCGCGAATTGTCGCCGCGCGTCCTGAAGTTCATGCTGCGCGACGGCTGGCAGCATCCCGATCACCGATATCCGCTGTGGCACATCGATCTGCCGCTGCCCGCGCTGCCGCGGGACCTGCGCCGGCTGGCCCGGCTGGCCATTCTGCCGCTGCGCACCCTGATGCCGCCGCAGGCCCGGCTGCGGGTGCTGTTGAACGGCGAGTACCTGCCGGTGCGCGCGCCCTCCACCGGCGCGATCGGGGCGCAGCCGCCGGACGCCTAGAGTCGAATCATGGTGGACAGTGAGGACATGCGCGTCACCCGCGACGGCTACGACGAGGTGGCGGAGCTGTATACCAGCATGTTCCGCCGTTATTTGGAGGACTGCCCGTTCGATCGGGTGATGCTGGATGCCTTCACGGAACTGGTGCGGGAGAGCGGGGCCGGCCCGGTCGCCGATATCGGCTGCGGGCCGGGCCGGATCACCACGTATCTGGCGGCGGCCGGTCTGGACATGTCGGGTGTCGATCTGTCGCCGGAGATGATCCGGCTCGCCCGGGAGCAGTTCCCGGAGATCCCCTTCGAGGTCGGCGCCATGGAGCGACTCCGGTTCGAGGACTCGTCCCTGGCCGGAATCGTGGCCTGGTACTCGATCATTCACACTCCGCCGCAGCGGGTTCCGTCGGTGTTGACCGAATGCGCGCGAGTATTGCGCCCCGGCGGCCATGCCCTGTTCGCCTTCCAGGCCACCGATCATCCGACCGGCATCGAGGATTACGCGCACAAAGTGGCGCCTTCGTACCGGTGGCGACCCGACTTCTTCGCGGAAGCCTTGGCCGACAATGGTTTCCGGGCCACGGCCACGCTGTCGCGAGAAGCTCGCCCCGACGAGCGCACCCCGCAGGCGACGGTATTGGCGGTCAAGGTGTGACCGGACCCGGGTTCACGGGCTGACCGGTTCCGGGGCGCGGGCCGCGCGCTCGTCGAAAGCCGTTCGGGCGACGGCGATCTCGTCGGCGTGCCGCAGCGCCCACTGCCCCATGGCGTGCGTGATGTGGCCGAGGTCCGCGCCGAGTTCGGTCAGCGCGTACTCGACCCGGGGCGGCACGGTCGGGTACACGGTCCGCCGGACCAGTCCGTCGCGTTCCAGATCGCGCAGGGTGCGGGTGAGCACCTTCTGGGTGATGCCGTCGAGGCGGCGGCGCAGTTCGTTGAACCGGATCGGGCCGCCTTCCTTGCGCAGCGTGCCCAGCACCAGCAGCACCCATTTGTCGGCGAGCACCGCGAGCACGTCGCGGGCGGGGCAGCGCCGCAGGTAGCTGTCGACCAGATTTCCGGATGGCTCCCAGTCGGAGACGGTATCCATGAGGTACCTCGGGATCACAAGAGTGCCTTCTTCCCGATGGAGACTATCTCGCGCAGGATCGAGTTCATGAAAGCGATCAGTCAGCGCACCCTCGGCGGGCCCGGCGTTCTGGAGACGGTGGAGGTCGAGCGGCCGCGGCCCGGCGCGCGCGAGGTGCTGGTGCGGGTGGCGGCCACCTCGATCAATGCCGCTGATTGGAAACTGCGTTCGGGCGCGATCACCAAGCTGGGTCCGCCGCCGTTCACCCTGGGCCTGGACCTGTCCGGGGTGGTCACCGAGGTCGGGGCGGAGGTCACCGAATTCCGGCCGGGGGACGAGGTTTTCGGCAATGTGGTCAGCCGTTCGGGCGCGAACGCCGAGTACACGGTGACCCCGGCGGAGTTCCTGGCCCGCAAGCCCGCCGAACTGGAGCGCGTTCACGCCGCCGCGTTGCCCACCGCCGCGCTCACCGCTTGGCAGGCCCTCGCCGACGTCGCACCGGGACAACGGGTTCTGGTGCACGCGGCAGCGGGTGGTGTGGGTCATCTGGCGGTGCAGATCGCGAAGGCACGCGGCGCGTACGTGATCGGCACAGCCCGCACCGCCAACCACGAATTCTTGCGCGGCCTGGGCGCGGACCAGCTGATCGATTACACGACAAGCGATTTCACGGACGCCGTACGCGACGTGGACGTGGCCTTCGACCTGGTCGGCGGCGACTACGCGGCCCGGTCACTGCGCGTGCTCACCCCGCACGGCCGGGTGCTCGACGCCCAGGGTGAGGAGCCGCTCGACGATCCCCGCTACCACCGGCACTACTTCACCCCGTCCGGCGCGGACCTCGCCCGGGTGGCTGAGCTGGTGGTGGCCGGTCGCCTGCGCGCGGTGATCGACCGGGTGCTGCCGCTGGCCGACGCGGCCGTGGCGCACGCGCTGGGCGAGTCCGGCCGGGTGCGCGGCAAAATCGTGCTGACCTCCTGGAACGGATCGGCTTTCCGGCCATTGGGATAGTTGATGCGCGGGCCGCGTCCGGCCGCATACCGTCGCGCGAAGAGACCGCGTCGATCAGGGAGCAAACGGTGACGGACTGGAACGAAGAAGTCGATGTCCTGGTGGCAGGGTCGGGCGGCGGCCTGGCCGGGGCCTATACGGCCGCCCGCGAGGGGCTGAGTGTGGCGGTGGTCGAGGCCACCGAGAAGTTCGGCGGCACCACCTCGTTCTCCGGTGGCGGCGGCGTCTGGTTCCCCTGCAACCCGGTGCTGCGGCGCGCGGGCGTGGACGACACCGTCGAGGACGCGCTGACCTACTTCCGCGCGGTGGTCGGCGACCGCACCCCGGCGGATCTGCAGGAGACCTATGTCCGCAATGGCGCGAAGGTCATCGAGTACCTGGAGCAGGACGACGCGTTCGAGTTCCAGATGTTCCCGTGGCCGGACTACTTCGGCAAGGCTCCGAAGGCGCGCCTGGACGGCAAGCGGCACATCGTGCCCGCACCGCTGTCGGCCGCCGAGCTGGGTGAGCTGAGCGAGTCGGTGCGCGGGCCGCTGGCCACCGAACGGCACGGCGACCCGCAGCCGGAGTATCTGATCGGCGGCCGCGCCCTGGTCGGCCGCTTCCTGCTGGGCCTGTCGAAGTACCCGAACGTGGCGCTGCACCTGAACACCGCGCTGGTCGAGCTGGTCACCGAGGACGGCGCGGTGACCGGTGCGATCGTGGAGCGCGACGGGCGGCGGATCGCGATCCGGGCCCGCAAGGGCGTGCTGCTGGCGGCCGGCGGTTTCGAGGGCAACGATGAGCTGCGGCAGCGCTACGGCGTGCCGGGCGCGGCCCGGGACACCATGGGGCCGTGGGGAAATCAGGGCAAGGCGCATGTGGCGGGGATCGCGGCGGGCGCGGACACCGACCTGATGGATCAGGCGTGGTGGTCGCCGGGGCTGATCCATCCCGATGGGCGCGCGGCGTTCGCGCTGTGGTTCACCGGCGGCATCTTCGTCAACCAGGCCGGTGAGCGGTTCGTCAACGAGTCCGCGCCCTACGACCGGCTCGGCCGCGACATCATCGAGCATCTGGACGACGGCTCGGCCACCCTGCCGTTCTGGATGATCTACGACGACGCCGAGGGCGTGGTGCCGCCGATCAAGGCCAGCAATGTGCCGATGGTCGAGGCGGAACGCTTCGTCGAGGCGGGCCTGTGGAAGACCGCCGACACCCTGGAGGGGCTGGCCGCGGAGATCGGTGTCCCCGCCGACGCGCTGGTCGCCACCGTGGCCCGTTTCAACGAATTCGTGACCACGGGCGTCGATCCGGACTTCGGCCGCGGCGACGAGGCCTACGACCGCGCCTTCTCCAATGGCGAACCGCCGCTGGCCCCGATCGTGAAGGGCCCGTTCCACGCGGCCGCCTTCGGCATCTCCGACCTGGGCACCAAGGGCGGTCTGCGCACCGACACCGCCGCCCGCGTCCTGAACGAGGCCGGCGAACCCATCCCGGGCCTCTACGCCGCGGGCAACACCATGGCGGCGGTCAGCGGCACCGTCTATCCCGGTGGCGGCAACCCGATCGGCGCGTCGGTGCTGTTCAGCCACCTCGCCGCGCTCGACATGAGCGGCCGCTGGAACACCCCGAGGTTCGCGGCGCGTCTCGTTCTGGACTGAGTGGAGCGACGGAGCGAAGCGGAGGAGCGGAGGGAGGGAAGAACGAGACCTCCAGCGCCGCGAACCCGCCCCGGAGCGAAGCGGAGGGGCAAATCGAACGCAGTGTGATGCGATGGACGTATGACGCAGGCGGCGGGTTATGACGTGATCGTGGTCGGCGGCGGCCACAACGGGTTGGTGGCCGCCGCTTACCTGGCTCGGGCGGGGAAGTCGGTGCTGGTGCTCGAACGCGCCGACCATACCGGCGGCGCCGCGGTGTCCGAGCGGGTGTTCCCCGGCTTCGACGCGCGGCTGTCGCGGTATTCGTATCTGGTGAGCCTGTTGCCCGAGCGGATCGTCCGGGACCTGGATCTGAGTTTCGAGACGCGTAAGCGGCGCGTCTCCTCGTACACGCCGATCGGCGCTGCGGGGCTGTTGGTGGACAACGGCTCCGAAGCGGCGACCCGCGCCAGTTTCGCTCAAGTCACCGGGTCGGAGCGGGATTACGAAGCGTGGCAGCGGTTCTACGCGATGACCGGGCGCCTGGCCGAGCGGGTGTTCCCGACGCTCACCCATCCGCTGCCGACCCGCGCCGAATTGCAGCGCACGGTCGATGATTCCGCCGCCTGGGAGGCGATCTTCGAACGGCCCCTGGGGGAATCGGTGGAGGCCGCCTTCACCGACGACACCGTGCGCGGCGTGGTGCTCACCGACGCGCTGATCGGCACCTTCACCCACGCCCACGATCCGTCGCTGCTGCAGAACCGCTGCTTCCTGTATCACGTGATCGGCGGCGGGACCGGTGACTGGAACGTGCCGGTCGGCGGCATGGGCGCGCTGACCGACGCGCTGGCGGCGGCGGCCCGCCGGGCGGGGGCGGAGATCCGGACCGGCCGCACCGTCATCGGCATCGACACCGATGGCGACACCGCGGAAGTCCGCTTCACCCAGGGCGATCGCACGGGCACGGCGAGCGCCCGGCACGTGCTGGTGAACGCCGCGCCGTACACGCTGGCGGGCCTGCTGGGCGAGTCGGCCGACAAACCCGAAGGCGCGCAGTTGAAGATCAATATGCTGCTGCGCCGGCTGCCGACACTGCGTGACCCGCGGGTGGATCCGCGCACCGCTTTCGCCGGAACCTTCCACGTCTCCGAGTCCGCGGCCCAGCTCGACCGCGCCTATCGGGAGGCCGCGGCGGGTGAGCTGCCCTCGGCCCCGCCGTCGGAGATCTACTGCCACACCCTCACCGACCCGTCGATCCTGGCGCCGGAGCTGATCGATAGCGGCTTCCACACCCTCACCCTGTTCGGCCTCCACACGCCCGCACGGCTTTTCGCCGACGACCCGCGCGGCGCGAAACAGCGGCTGGTGGATGCCACACTGGCGCAACTGGATTCGGTGCTGGCCGAGCCGATCGGCGACTGCCTGGCGCTCGACGGCGAGGGCAACCCGTGCGTCGAGGCCCGCACCCCGGTCGAACTCGAACGCGAGGTGGGCCTGCCAGGCGGTCATATCTTCCACGCGGACTTGGCTTTTCCCTACCGCACCGGCCCCGCCGACACCCCGGCGCAGCGCTGGGGCGTGGCGACCGGGCACCGCAATGTGCTGCTGTGCGGGGCGGGCGCGGTGCGCGGCGGCGGGGTCAGTGGCATCGGCGGCCACAATGCCGCCATGGCGGTCCTCGAACAGGACTGAGAACCCCCGTTCAGCGTGCGGGCAGCAGCTGGGTGACCCGCCACAGCCGCCGCGGCAGCTCGCCCTCCTCGAACGGGTGCCGGTCGCGCAGTTCCCAGCCCGCGGCCAGACTGTCCACCAGCGCCTCGGAGAAGAAATGCACCGCGAACCCGCCGTGCTCGTAGATGTCGTCGCCGAGCGCCTTGCCGGTGCCGAAGTGCGCGTCGTCGGTGTTACGGACGGTGTAGACGAACGCCCCGCCGGGTTTGAGCACCCGGCGGATCTCGGCGACCAGGTCGCGCAGCTCCTGGGTGCTGAGGTTCATGCACAGCAGCATGTGCGCGTAGACCGCGTCCACGCTGCGGTACGGCAGCGGAATCGGCTGGCGGACATCGTGTTCCAGGGTGGTCACGCGCGCGCCCAGTCCGGCTGTGTCCGCCCAGTCCCGCAACTGGGCCAGCCCGACGGCGCTGAAATCGGAGGCCGTCACCCGAAAACCGCGGCGCGCCAGGTAGATCGCGTCGCGGCCGTGGCCCGCGCCCAGTTCCAGCACCTCGACGGCGCCCTGTTCGCGGAACAGGTCGGCCGCGTACACCGCGGCCTCCGACGGCTGCTCGCCGTACATGCCGGGATGGGTGCGGTAGGTGCGCTGCCAGTGTTCGTGCTGGTCGCTCATGGTTCCATCATGTCCGACCGGCGGCGTCCCGGGGGCTAGGACGTGCGGCGGCCGTCCGCGCCGTGCTGGCCGCCCATGATGTCGGAGCAGCAGCGAATGAAGTAGCGCAGCACGGGATCGGCTTCGGAGGCGTCGGGCCACACCACCGCGACCCGGGTGGGGCCGATGCCGTGCACGGGCCGGAACACCACGCCCGGGTATTCGGTGCGGGAGGTGGAGGCGGGGGTGAAGCTGACCCCGAAGCCGTTGGCGATGGCGCGCAGCCATTCGTCGGTATTGCGGGCGATGGCGCCGATGATGGCGGTGTCCGCGGGCCGCGAGTCCAGGCCCATCCAATAGTCGCGCCACCAACCGGTTTCGGCGGGGGAGGCGACGTAGGGTTCGTCCCACAGTTCCCGGAACGCGATGTCGTGGCGGTCCGCGAGCGGATGGTCCTCGGGCAGCGCGATCCAGCGCGGTTCGGCGAACAGTTCGCGCAGGTGGTATTCGTCCTGGCCGGGAAAGGGCAAGCGCAGCAGGGCGACATCCACATCGCCCTCGTCGAGGCCGGCGGTCGGGTCGGTCCAACCGCCCTGATGCAGATCGACCTGCCAGTCCGGGTGCAGCCGGTGGAAGACCCGGATGATCTCCGGGATATGGCCGTCGGCGGCGCTGTTCACGCAGCCCAGCCGCAGCACCCGGGAGGCGCGGCTGGAGTCGCTCTTGGTGTCACGCAGGATCCGGTCCCAGGACGCGAGCAGCGCGGGCAGCCGCTCGGCGAGCACCTTGCCGGCGGCGGTCAGGGTCCAGCCCGCCCGGGACCGGATGAACAGCTCCACACCCAGCTGCTGTTCGAGCTGTTTGATCTGGGTCGCCAGCGCGGGCTGCGCGACATGCAGTCGCTGCGCCGCCCGCGGCAGGTTCTCCGCATCCGCGACTGCCAGGAAGTAACGCAGCAGTCGCGTGTCGATATCCATGCCACCAGGTTAGGAACAGGGCAACCGGTAGGCATACCCCCTGGCTTGGAAGGCGGGATTCGGGCGGCATGCTACCGGCGGTTCCGTGTCGGGAGGGGCGGCGCGCGGGGACTGATGGTGCTCGCGTCCGGCGATTCGGGCGTTGGGGCGCGCTAGATTCGAATTGCTACGACGTTGCCCTACTCGGAAGGCGAGGACGACGAGTCAGCCCCGGCACCATCCACAGCACCGGCGCGCCACCCGCGGGCAGGCCGCGGTGTCGCGCGGTCTGTACGGGGTCACCCGCAGGGCCGCCGGTTCGATGGACCGCTGGCTGCGCCGGGTCAGCGCCGACGCCGCCGCGCCCGCCGATCAGGCCCCGTCGCCGGAGGAACCGCCGATCTCGGCCGATCTGCTGGATCTGCTGCGGCACCTGGGCGTCGCGCTCATCCGTTCCGGCGAGACCACCACCATGGTGCAGGACATCCTCGACGATCTGGCCCACCGCTACGACGCCACCGAGGTGCACTTCTTCGTGCTCCCCACGGGAGTGTTCGTGCGCGTGCAGGATTCGCGCGGCTCGGCGGTGGACCTGCTCGAGGCCGGCTCCGACACCCTGCGCCTGGATCAGATCGCCGAGCTCTACCGGCTCATCGACCGGATCAAGCGGGAGGTGCCGCCGCCGGCGGAGGCCACCGCCGATCTCGCGGAGATCCTCAGCTCCCCGCAGCCGACGCCGGTGTGGCGGCTGCTGCTGGGCAATGTGGTGCTGACCGTGGGTCTGGGCCTGATGCTCAACCCCACCTCGACCGCATTGCTCGGCTACGTGGTGCTCGGGCTGATGGTGCAGCTGCTGATCATGGGGGCCGACCGGTTCCGGCTGGTGTCGACGGGCCTGCCGGTGCTGGCGGGCGCGGTGGTCACCTTGCTGTCCTTCGGTTTTCCGAACGCGCTGGGCGGCGGCAATCCGTCCCAGCTGCTGGTGCCCGCGGTGTCGAGCCTGCTGCCGGGCGCGATGCTGACCACCGGCTCGATCGAGCTGGCCACCGGTTCCATGATCGCGGGGGCCAGCCGCACCATCTACAGCTTCAACAAGCTGATCCTGCTCGCCTTCGGGGTGCTGGTCGGTCTGCAGCTGCTGGGCGACCGCGCCACCTCGGTCGCGCCGCACCCCGGCCACGGATTGGGTTGGTGGGCACCGGCACTCGGTGTGCTGCTGATCGGGCTGGGGCACAGCTGGCGGGCCAGCGCGCCACCCAAATCCCTGCCCTGGCTGTTGATCGTGCTGTACGCGGCGTTCGCGGGCCAGCAGGTGGGCACGCAGCTCGGGGGCGGGCTGCTCGGCTCGTTCCTGGGCGGCATGATCGCGGTGCCGGTCGCCTATCTGGTGCAGCGGTACCGCAACGCGCCGCCGACCCAGGCGGTGTTCCTGCCCGCCTTCTGGATGCTGGTGCCCGGCGGCATGAGCCTGAGCGGGGTGTCGGATCTGATCACCCGCAACGACCCCAACAGCCTGCACATCCTGGTCACCGCGGTGCTGACGGTGCTGGCCATCGCGCTCGGGGTGCTGGTCGGTTCGGGGCTGGTGGCCTCCACCCGGCAGCCGCGGCTCGAGGGCATGGTGGAGGAGTGGCTGGGCCCCGGCGAGAATCAGCGCACGACAGGCAGTTCCGAGCCCGGATCGGCGAGCCAGAGCAGCCAGTGAGGGGCGAGCAGGGCGGCGAATTCGTCGTAGCCGGTCGCGCTGGGGTGGAAGCCGTCACCGGCGGCGATATCGCGCATCCAGATCTGGTTCTCCCGTAAAGGCTGGTGGGCCCGCAGATACGGGACCCGCGTTTCGTCGCACAGCTCGGCGTAGCGGACGTCGAGGTCCAGCAGCCGGGCATTGTGCTCGTCGTCGACGTTCGGCGGCGGCGCGACCACCATTGCCCGCCAACCCCTTTCCCGCGCCCGGCGCAGGATCTCGGCCAGGTTGCGCACCGACTCCGCGGAATCGACTCGGGGACGGCCGTTCTCGAACTGGGTGTCGTTGACGCCGGTGGAGATCACCACCCGGCAGTCCGCGCCCGCGGGCAGCCGGGGCGCGCATTCGGCCTCCCACCGCCCGCGTAGCTCGGTGCTGTTCTCCCGCCGGATCCCCAGGTTGTAGTAGGTCAACGGCTGGCCGGCCGCGATGGCCCGGGCCGCCAGCCGCCCCGCCCACCCCAGGCATTTCTGATCACCGACCCCCGCCACGAAAGACTCCCCCAGAAAACAGACACGCAGATCGAGCACCACGGGCCGATCCTCGCACGCCGGTCGAACCGCCGCCCAATGCTCGGAATAAGCCGGAAAAACCGATGCCGGAACCGGGCGCGGCGGGCAGTTCGGGCCGGGCTTGTCGGGCACTGTCCGACGCACGGGTTACGGTTAGCGACGTCAGCCGACCATGGGACCGCAGCCGTTCCCACGATCCGAAAGCGCGAATAGGACATGCGAGTCGACGGGCGGGAGATTCCCGTCTCCGGCAGCCTGCTGCAGCCGCGGATCCGCCGGACCAGTGACATTCTGCGCGTCGTGCTGTCCGCGCTGTCGGTGGCCGTGGTCATCGCGGGATCGCTGATCACCCGGCCGCAGTGGGAGGCGTTGGAGCGGTCGGTATCCAACATCGTGGGGTTCCTGACCCCGGAACAGTCCAACCTGGTCTACATCGTCTACGGCATCGCCGTGCTGGTGCTGCCCTTCGCCATCCTGGTGCGGCTGGTGCTGCGCCGGCAATGGAAACTGCTGGCGGGCTTCATCTCCGCGGGCCTGATCGCGCTGGCGCTGTTCTCCACCACCGGCAGCGGCTTCTCCGCGCCCCGCTGGCATCTGTCCGAGGCCGGGCAGGTCAACACCTTCCTGTCGCAGTTCCTCGACGACCCGCGCTGGATCGCCATGCTGGCCGCGACGCTCACCGTGGCCAGCCCGTGGCTGCCCGCCCGCGCCCGGCGCTGGTGGTGGACGCTGCTGCTGGCGTTCGTGCCGATCCACCTGTTCGTCTCGCTGGTGGTGCCCGCCCGCGCGGCGCTGGGCCTGGTGGTGGGCTGGCTGGTGGGCGCGGTGATCGTGCTGGTGGTCGGCACCCCCGCGCTCGAGGTGCCGCTGGCCGCCGCGGTGCGGGTGCTGGCCCAGCGCGGCTTCCGGGTCACCGCGTTCACCGTGCTGCGCCCGGCCGCCCGTGGGCCGCTGGTGCTCTCGGCGTCGACGACGCCGCAGCCCGAGCTCAGCGCCTCGCCCAACGGCCCGGCCGGCGCGGACGACACCGGTGAATCCCATTCGCCGGACGACGAATTGATCATCGAGCTGTACGGCGCGAACCAGCGCAGCCGCGGCATGCTGCAGCAGTTGCGGCGCTGGCTGACCATCCGCAGCGGCGAGTATCCGGCCCCGTTCGCGTCCATGCGGCGCGCGGTCGAGCACAAGGCGCTGATGGGTTTCGCCATCGCGGATCTGGGCCTGGCCAGCTACAAACCGCTCACCGTCGCGGCGCTGGACCGCGGCTGGACGCTGTACGCGCACACCGTGCCCCAGGGTCGCCCGCTCGCGGCCGCCGACGGGGAACCGGCGCTGACCCGGGTGTGGCAGGCGCTGCACCGCATGCACCAGGCCCAGATGTCGCACGGCGATCTGCGCACCGACGAGATCCGCATCCTCGACGACGCCGTGCTGTTCGGCGGCTTCGTGCAATCGGAATTCGGCGCCTACCAGGTGCGTTTCGACTCCGACGTGGCCCAGCTGCTGCTGGGCTCGGCCGCCTTGTTCGGCACCGGCCCGGCGGTGCGGACCGCGCTGGACGTGCTGGACAAACAGGCCGTGCTCGACGCCTCGGCGCGACTCACCAAGACCGCCATGCCCACCCACGTCCGCAAGGCGGTGCCCGACGCGGGCGAGCTGATGAAGTCCATCCGCGAGGAGGTGGCCGCGCAGACCGGGCAGGACAAGATCGAGGCCGCGCAGATCAACCGCTTCTCGCGCAACCAGATCATCCAGCTGGTCCTGCTGATCGGCCTGGTGTACGTGGCCTACCCGTACATCAGCGCGGTGCCGACCTTCGCCTCCGAACTGGGCAACCTGAACTGGTGGTGGGCGCTGCTCGGCCTGACCGTGTCGGCGCTGACCTATGTGGGCGCGGCGATGGCTTTGTGGGCGTGCGCCTCCGAGGCCGTGAAGTTCGGCAACCTGCTGCTCATGCAGATCGCCAACACCTTCGCCGCGACCACCACCCCGGCCGGGGTGGGCGGTCTGGCGTTGAGCGTGCGCTTCCTGCAGAAGGGCGGGCTGGGCGCGGTGCGGGCCACGGCCGCGGTCGCGTTGCAGCAGACCGTCCAGGTGGTGACCCACGTGGTGCTGCTGCTGATCTTCGGCGCGCTGGCCGGAACCTCCACGAACCTCTCGCATTTCGTGCCCAGCGCCACCGTGCTGTACCTGGTGGCGGGCGCGCTGCTGGGCCTGCTGGGCGTGACCATGTTCGTCCCCAAGGTGCGCAAGTGGCTGCTCAACGAGGTGCGTCCGCAGCTGGCGGACGTGGTCGGCCAGCTCAAGGATCTGGCCCGGCGGCCGGGACGGCTGGCCATGATCGTGGGCGGCTGCGCCACCACCACCCTCGGCATGGCGCTGGCCCTGTGGGCCAGCATCGAAGCCTTCGGCGGCAGTACGACTTTCGTGACCGTCACCATCGTCACCATGATCGGCGGCACCCTGGCCTCGGCCGCGCCGACGCCCGGCGGTGTGGGCGCGGTGGAGGCCGCGCTCATCGGTGGTCTGGCCGCGTTCGGGGTGTCGGCGGGGATCGCGGTCCCCGCCGTGCTCCTCTACCGCGTGCTGACCTGCTGGCTGCCGGTGTTCTGCGGCTGGCCGATCATGCGCTGGCTCACCGCCAAAGACATGATCTGAGACCCGCGACCACCACCGTCGCGAGTCAGGCCGAATACTGCTCGCGCAGTGCGACCTTCACGACCTTGCCGCTGGCATTGCGGGGCAGTTCGGGCACCACGACCAGGTGCTTGGGGTGCTTGTAGCGGGCCAGCGACTCGTTGAGGAACGGCTCCAGCTCCTCGAGGGTCAGCTCGTCGACGCCCGCGGCCAGCGCCACCACCGCCACCGGCACCTCGCCCCACTTCTCGTGGGCGCGGCCGACGACGGCGGCCTCGTGGATCTTGGGGTGCGCGAAGAGCACGTTCTCGACCTCGGCGCAGTAGATGTTCTCGCCGCCGGAGATGATCATGTCCTTCTTGCGGTCCACCACGTAGACGAAGCCTTCCGCGTCGCGGCGCACCAGGTCACCGGAGTGGAACCAGCCGCCATGGAAGGCCTCCGCGGTGGCTTCGGGCTTGTTCCAGTAGCGCTGCATGAGAGTCGGTCCGCGATAGACGATCTCGCCGATCTCGCCCGGGGTGACATCGTTCATCTCGTCGTCGACGACCCGGACCTGCAGGGTCGGGATGGGCAGGCCGACCGAGCCGAGCTTGCGCAGCGCGTCCTTGCCCTCGAGCACACAGGTGATGGGTGACAGCTCGGTCTGCCCGAAGACCGCCACATTGAAGGCGTCCGGGAAGCAGTCGGCCATGGCCCGCAGCACGGTGTCCGAGGCCGGGGCCGCGCCCCAGCACAGCGCCCGCAGCGCCAGCTTGCGCTGCTTGACCGTGGGCTCCTCGCAGATGAGCTGCCACTGCACGGGGACGCAGAACGCGGTGGTGGCCTGCTCGGCCTCGATGGCGTCGAGGAATTCGGTGGCGTCGAACGCGCCCAGCGGGTGCAGCACGGTGGTGCCGCCGAGCATGAAATACGGGGTGAGACTGCCCAATCCGGCGATGTGGAACAGCGGGGAGGTGCAGAAGCCGATGGACTCGGGGGTGATCTCCAGAGCCCGGATACAGGTCAGCGCCTGCGCGTTCATGTTCGCGTGGGTGAGCACCGCGCCCTTGGGGCTGCCGGTGGTGCCCGAGGTGTACATGATCAGGCAGGGCGTGTCCTCCGGAATGTCCAGCGGCGCATGGGGTTCGCCCGGCTCGGCGAGGGCGTCGTCGTAGCCGAGGACGCCGTCACCGGTCTGCCCGTTGATCACCACCACGGTGGCCAGGTCCGGAATCTGTGCGGCCACGCCCGTCGCCAGCGGTCGCAGCGCCGAGTCGGTGACGACCGCCTTGGCGCCGGAGTCGGCCACGATGTAGGCGACCTCGGGCGGGGTGAGGCGGAAATTCACCGGCACCGCGATCGCGCCCAGGGCGTTGATGCCCATGACGGCCTCGATGTACTCGGTGTAGTTCAGCGCCAGTAGCACCACGCGATCGCCGAACCCGACCCCTCGACGGGACAGCGCGTCGGCGAACTTCTCCGACCGCTCGTGCAGCTGCTTCCAGGTGGTCTCCGCGCCCTTGAACTTGAAGGCCACGTGCCCGGGCCGCATGGCCGCGTGCGTGGCGATCTGGTTCACCCAGTGGTTGCGAACCGACCGGATCGGCTCGTCTAGCGGCTGGAAGGTCATGCGGTGTCCTTTCACGCTGATCGACCGTGAGAATACCGCTTAACTTTCTGACGTGACAAGGGTTACAGAGAAGGATTCATCGATAGGTTCTCACCCAGTCATCCAGCAGTTCAGGGGCCGTATTCGGGCACGCCCCACGCCCCTTCCCTCGTGCCCTAATCCACAGACCCGCTGGTGGCGACACTGTGTTCATGCAAACTCCGGCTCACATGAGGGTTGTCGCTCCATATGCAACTATGCGAGTATCGGGTCAGTTGCGAGAGGCAGGGAGAGGACAGCGCCCATGGCACTGAAGACCAGATTCACCGAGACCTTCGGGGTGGAGCACCCCATCGTGCAGGGCGGCATGATGTGGGTCGGCCGCGCCGAACTGGCCGCGGCCGTCTCCGAGGCCGGCGGCCTCGGCATCATCACCGCGCTCACCCAGCCCACCCCCGATGACCTGCGCCGCGAGATCGACCGCGCACGGGAGCTGACCGACAAGCCCTTCGGCGTGAACGTCACCATCCTGCCGTCGATCAACCCGCCGCCGTACCAGGAGTACGTGCAGGCCATCATCGAATCCGGCGTGAAGATCGTGGAGACCGCCGGGTCCAACCCCGAGCCGTTCCTGCCGTACTACAAGGCAGCCGGGATCAAGGTGCTGCACAAGTGCACCAGCGTCCGGCATGCGCTCAAGGCCCAGAAGATCGGCGTCGACGGCGTGTCCATCGACGGCTTCGAATGCGCCGGCCACCCCGGCGAGGACGACGTGCCCGGCCTGATCCTGATCCCGGCCGCTACCCGCGCGCTCGATATCCCGGTCATCGCCTCCGGCGGCATCGCCGACGCGCGCGGCCTGGTCGCGGCGCTGGCGCTGGGCGCGGACGGGGTGAACATGGGCACCCGGTTCATGTGCACCCAGGAGTCGGCCATCCACCAGACGGTCAAGGAGCAGATCGTCGCCAACTCCGAGCGGGCCACCCAGCTCATCTTCCGCACCATGCACAACACCGCGCGGGTCGCGGACAACGAGATCAGCCGCAAGGTCGTCGAGATCGAGAAGGCGGGCGGCAAGTTCGAGGACGTCCGGGACCTGGTCGCGGGCGCCCGCGGGCGCCGCGTGTTCGAGGAGGGCGATCTGGACGCCGGCATCTGGTCGGCCGGTCAGGTGCAGGGCCTCATCGACGACATCCCGACCTGCGGTGAACTGGTGTCGCGCATGGTCACCGAGGCCGAGGCGCTGATCGGGCAGCGGCTGGCGGGCATGCTCGGCTGAGCCTTCCGGCGAAAGCCGGTACGTCCCAGACAATTACGACAAGGGCCCTTGGCATTCGTGCCGGGGGCTCTTGTCATTCGGGGTATCCCGGGACGCTGGATCCGTCATGCTTTCAGTACACGACGGATGCGGCGGAGGTGCCTGAAATGGCAATCACTCGAATCTATCTCGATGACGACGCGCTGCGCCGGACCATGGCCATCTCCGGGGTGTACACCGAACAGGACGCGGTGAACCTAGCACTGCGGTTCTTCAGTACCCACGCCACGGCCGAGGATTTCGACCAGCCCTTTCACTCTCGCACCGCCTCGTAATCACAGGCGGCGGTGAGCCCCGCGCGGGTCGCGGGGCCGCGCCTGCACGAAAGGTCTTCAGACCGCGAGGAAATCTTGGCAGAATCGCCGGAGTACCTCGACGGCCGACAGCGCGCGGACACGGGAGGGCATTCCTGTGCACCACAGTACGAGAGCGACCACCGATCCGACCCCGGCGACGCGGGTGTCGATCGTCGGCGTCGGCTGCCGGGCCACCGGCACCGACTTCGACCACGCGTGGTTCGGGCTGGACCGGCTCGCCGCCGTCGGCCTGACCCCGCGCCAGCGCACCACCCTCGAAGCGGCCGTCGAAGCCCTCGACGACTCCGGATTGGGCTGCCTGGCAACAGGTTCCCAGGCCGCGGTGGTGTTCGGCGCGATCGGCGGCACCAATACCGCCCACCACCTGTCGCGGGCACTCGACCTGCGCGGCCCCAGTCTGACCGTGGACAGTCAGCGGGCGTCGCCGCTGGTGGCGGTGGACATGGGCGTCCGGCTGCTGGCCGACGAATCCGTGCCGTTCGTCCTCGCCGGGGGCGTGGATCTCACCCTGCTCCCGGACATCTCGGACCTGCGCCTGCCGCTGCGGCGCGCCACCGGCGCCGGATCCGACGGCGACCGCTCGAGCGATGGCGCCGGGGTGTGCACCGTCCTGGTCCTGCAACGCACCGGTGACGCGTTGCGCACCCGCACCCGCCGCTACGCCGAAATCGGGGGCCCCGGAATCGGTTTCCGCGAGGCGCGCGGGGTGGACGCACACATCGCCCTCGACGATCCCGCGCGCTCCGGCCGACCGTCCGGGGTCGATCGCGGCGAGGAACCACCCGTCCTCATCCCGGTCGCCGGACCCGACGCCGCCACCATCCGCCACCTGGCCCTGCGCTGGGCCGTCGCGCTCGGTTCCTACCGCTCCCTGCGCGAATTCGCCGCCGCCACCGCCAGACTCGTACCCGAACCCACCCGCGCCGCCGTCATCGCGCGCGACGGCATCGAGGCCGCCGCCCAGTTGCGCGCCCTCGCCCGCCGCATCGAGGCGACCACCGCGCCGGGTCGCGTCCCCGATCTCGCCCGGACACCGCTGCCCGGTCCTGGTTCCGTGACAGCCGCTCCCTTCGCGACGGGCACCGGGCCCGATGTCTTCACCCCGATCCTCGAACATGCCGACGGCGGCGTGCTTTTCCTGTTCCCGGGCACCGGAGACCATCCGCGCATGGGCCGCGCCCTCGCCGCGCGCTACCCCGTCTTCGCCGCGGCCCTCACCACGGCTGTCGACGCGGTCGCCGCCGTGGGTGGCCCGCGAGTGTGGACGCCGCGCTATGGATTCGGCCGGAACGGGCATGGTCCGGCGGCGACCTCGAGCCACCCGGGCACGGCGTCGGGCCACTCACCGCCGTCCGCGCATACCGTCGCGTCGAGTCCCGATGGTGACCTCGCCGGTGCCGAGAAAGGCGGCGAGACATGGTGCGCGGGCGACCTTCCCAGCGCCGAAACCGGCGGCGGGATCCACAGCGGTCCCTCGCATCGCGGCAGCCACGACGCGGGAACCGCTGACATCCCGGATGGCCGCGGCGGGGTCGTCTCCGGGCAGATTTCGCTGTTCGTATTCCAGTACGCGCTGGCGGAACTGCTGGAGTCGTGGGGGATTCACGCGGACGGGGTCGCCGGGCACGGTGCGGGCGAGGTCGCCGCGGCGGTCGTGTGCGGCGCGCTGTCGCTCGAGGACGGCTCGGTGCATCAGCGCGTCGGCGGGGTGTTGTGGGCGCTCAAGGGCGTCGACGGAATCATCGACGATTCGACCGTCGAGGTCCGGCTGCCCGAA
>NZ_JBSGCY010000048.1:0-43627 GCF_053602115.1 Nocardia sp. NPDC004582
CGGCCCGGGCGCCATGGAGGCGGCCAACCGGGGCGCGTCGGAGGCGGGCGGCTATTCGATCGGCCTCGGCATCGAGCTGCCGTTCGAACAGCACCAGCTCGTCGTAGTCACCGGGCGGGATGACGCCGCCCACGGTGACCATGATGTCGGGGCGCCCGACATCGGCCAGTGCCTGCCGCAGGGCCGGCACCAGCGTGAGGTGGCCCGCGGCCAGCGACGAGACGCCGACGACGTGCACGTCGTTGTCGGCCGCCTGCTGCGCCACCTCTTCGGGGGTCTGGAACAGCGGGCCCACGTCGACGTCCATGCCGAGGTCGGCGAAGGCGGTGGCGATCACCTTCTGGCCGCGGTCGTGGCCGTCCTGACCCATCTTGGCGATCAGGATGCGGGGGCGGCGGCCCTCGGCCTCGGCGAACGCCTCGACCAGTTCGATGGCCTTGCTGATGTTGGTCACCTTGCCGGCCTCCTCACGGTAAACGCCGGAGAGCGTACGGATCTCGGCCTGGTGGCGGCCGTAGACCTGCTCCAGGGCATCGGAGATCTCGCCGACGGTGGCCTTGGCACGCGCGGCGTTGATGGCCAGGGCCATCAGGTTGTTCTCCATGCCGCCCTCGGTCGAGGCGGCCGCGCGGGTGAGCTCGGCCAGTGCCTGGGCAACCGCGGCCGAATCACGTTCGGCGCGCAGCTTTTCCAGCTTGGCGTTCTGCTCGGCGCGCACGCGCGAGTTCTCGACCTTGAGGACCTCGATCGGGGTGTCTTCCTCGACCAGGTACTTGTTGACGCCGATCACCGGCTGCTGGCCGGTGTCGATGCGGGCCTGGGTGCGGGCCGCGGCCTCTTCGATGCGCAGCTTCGGAATGCCCTCCGAGATGGCCTGCGCCATACCGCCGTGCGCCTCGATCTCGGCGATGTGGGCGCGGGCGCGCTCGGCCAGCTGGTGGGTCAGCCACTCCACGTAGTACGAGCCGCCCCACGGGTCGGCCGGACGGGTGGTGTTGGACTCCTGCTGGATCAGCAGCTGGGTGTTGCGGGCGATGCGGGCGGAGAAGTCCGTCGGCAGCGCGAGCGCCTCGTCGAGGGCGTTGGTGTGCAGCGACTGGGTGTGGCCCTGGGTGGCGGCCATCGCCTCCACGCAGGTGCGCGCGACATTGTTGAACACGTCCTGCGCGGTCAGCGACCAGCCCGAGGTCTGCGAATGCGTGCGCAGCGCGAGCGACTTCGAGTTCTTCGGCTCGAACTTGGCGACCAGCTCGTTCCAGAGCAGCCGGCCCGCACGGAGTTTGGCGACCTCCATGAAGAAGTTCATGCCGATGGCCCAGAAGAACGACAGCCGCGGTGCGAACTTGTCGACCTCCATGCCCGCGTCCAGACCGGCCTTGATGTACTCCACGCCGTCGGCGAGGGTGTAGGCCAGCTCCAGGTCGGCGGTCGCGCCGGCCTCCTGGATGTGGTAGCCGGAGATCGAGATCGAGTTGAACTTTGGCATCTTCGCGGAGGTGTAGGCGAAGATGTCGGAGATGATCCGCATCGAGGGCTTGGGCGGGTAGATGTAGGTGTTGCGGACCATGAACTCCTTCAGAATGTCGTTCTGAATGGTTCCGGCCAGCTGCTCGGGCGCGACGCCCTGCTCCTCGGCGGCGACGACGTAGAGCGCCAGGATCGGCAGCACCGCGCCGTTCATGGTCATCGACACCGACACCTGGTCCAGCGGAATGTGATCGAACAGTTCCCGCATGTCCAGGATGGAGTCGATGGCGACACCGGCCATACCGACGTCACCGGTGACGCGCGGGTGGTCGGAGTCGTAGCCACGGTGGGTCGCCAGGTCGAAGGCGACCGACAGGCCCTTCTGGCCGGCCTGCAGGTTGCGGCGGTAGAAGGCGTTGGAGTCCGCCGCGGTGGAGAAGCCCGCGTACTGACGGATGGTCCACGGCTGGTTCACGTACATGGTCGGGTACGGACCGCGCACGAACGGCGAGATGCCCGGCACGCTGTCGAGCGGGTAGCCCTCGGCGACGATGGCGTCCCGGTCGGCCTTGGTGAACACCGGCGGCACGTCGATGCCCTCGGGGGTCGACCAGGTGAGCTGTTCGGGCGCATAGTGATTGGCGGTCGCGGCGGTCTTGACGAACTCCTCGACCTGCGCGGCGCTGACCTCGGCGGGGGCGGTGTCGCCCGCGGTCAGCGGTACTTCGGCGAAATTGCCGATCCGGTGCTTGATATCGGTCATCTCTACGCTCCCAGCTTCTCCAGCAGACCGGACAGAGCCGCCACCGCATCCATGCGCGCGGTCACGAAACCGTCGGGGCGCTGGGCGCCGGTCAGGTCCGCGACCGCCTTCTCGGGTCCGGCCAGCAGCACGGTGGTCACACCGGCCGCCCGCAATTCCTCCACCGCCGCGGCGGCGTCGGTGCCGTACCGCTTGTCCGAACCACACAGCACCGCGATCGACGGACCGGCCTCGGTGACCGCCTCGATGCCGCCGGAGGCGAGCAGGTTGGTGGAGAAGGTGACACGAACATTGTTCTCCGACACCGGGCCCAGCGGAACCAGCCGCACCCGCGGCCGCGCGCCGTGGGCGGCCAGGTAGGCGTCGGAACGGTTGCGCAGCGCCTCGAAGGCGGCGCCGTAGCGGAAACCGGCGTCGGCGCGCGCGGCGTCCGACAGCGGCTTCTCGCCCAGGTTCGGGAATTCGTTGACACCGGTGACGGCCGTCTTGCGGTGCGCCACATCGGAATCGCGCTGCGCCTTGGTCTCGCCGATGCGCTCGGCCAGCAGACCCGCCTGCAGCGCGGCCAGGTAACCGCCGGCCGCCTCGATCTCCTGCATGAACTCCCACGCCTTGGCGGCGAGCTCATCGGTCAGCGACTCCACGTACCAAGAGCCCGCGCCCGGGTCCTGCACGTGGCCGAGGCGGGACTCCTCGAGCAGCAGCAGCTGGGTGTTGCGGGCCATGCGCTCGGAGAACGCCTGCGACACCTCGAGTTCCCCGGCGGGCAGGGCGGCGTCGAAGGGCAGCACGGTGACGATGTCGGCGCCGCCGACGCCCGCGCCGAACGCGGCGAGCGTGGTGCGCAGCATGTTCACCCACGGGTCACGCTGGCTCATCATGGCCGCGGAGGTCACGGCCTGCTGCGGCGCGTTACCGGCGGACGGGGCGCCGCACACGTGGGCCACGCGGGCCCAGAGCTTGCGGGCGGCACGGAACTTCGCGACCGTCTCGAACTGGTCGTCGGTGGCGGCGAAGCGGAACTCCAGCTGTCCCAGCGCGTCCACGATGTCGGCGCCCGCGTCGGTGAGCGAGCGCAGGTACTCGAGGCCCGCGGCCACGGCCGCGCCCAGCTCCTGCGCGTCGGAGGCGCCCGCGTTGTGGAAGGCGATTCCGCACACCGTGATCGCGCGGATGGTCTCCGGGCGGCCCACCGCCTGCTGGGCCAGCGCGACCGCGCCGTCCAGGTCGATGGCCGAGGTGCCCGCGAACAGGCTCGTCAGCGGGGTCGCGCCCAGCGAGACGCGGATGTCGGCGCGGTCGGTCAGCGTCGCCACATTGGCGGCCGCGTAGGCGTCCAGCACCGAGAACAGCTGCGCGGCGGCCTCATTGGCGGCCGGGCCGGCGTCCAGGGTGAGCGGGGCCAGCTCGAACAGCAGCCCCCGCAGCGCGGTGGCCAGACCCTCGACGGGGACGCCGCGCTCGGCGACGCCCAGCTGCACGGCGCTCACGCCGTTGTCGAGCGCGAACAGGATGTCGGCGTTGACGGCCTTGGCGTCCTGACCGGCGAACTTCTGGCTCACGAACCAGCCGCGGTGCACGTCGCGGGTGGCGTCGCCACCGCGCACGTAGGGGAACTGCCCGGGCAGCGGCTGCTCGGGCAGTTCGTCACGACGCGTGTAGAGCGGGTTGACCGTCAGACCGTCATAGGTCGTGACCGCGAGCAGCTGCTCCGGCTCGGCCGGCAGTTCGCTCGCATCCACCTTGCGGGCCTTCGCCAGCACCCCGGCGACACCCTTGCGCCAGGCGGCATACTCGGGCACCGGATCGGTGTCCGAGTCGGAAGCAATCGGCATAGCTGCGTGTCCTTCTTCCACTCCCTGACCGGATGACCGCAGAACTGGCATTCGCGCAGATCAACGGTCACTTTGGTTAACGAGCATTCCTCGTCTTTCCCCTGATGCTAGCGGCACCCCCGGGATTGCCGTCTCCGGAGTCTCGCTACCAGCGGGTAACCTGGCGCGGTGCCAACAACCGTGAGCTCCCCGCTCGAGCGCGTATCCGGGCTGCTCAGCCGCCTTCGCCAACCCCGCACCCTGGCCTTGCTGATCGGCTGCGGACTCCTCTTCGCGCTCGCGGCCTTCGCGCCGCATCCGGCACCCCAGCAGATCCGCCAGTGGGCCGACTCGGTCGGGCCCACGCTGCCGCTGGTGTTCTTCGCCGTGCACACGCTGGTGTGCGTGGCCCCGTTCCCCCGAACGATATTCACGCTCAGCGCGGGCATGCTCTTCGGGTCGACCGAAGGCCTGACGCTCGCCGTCACCGCCACCACCCTGAGCGCGGTGCTGGCGTTGTGGCTGGTGCGGGCACTCGATCACGAACGGGTCCGGGCCCGGCTCACCCATCCCTCCGTGCAGGCGGTCGACGCCCGGCTCGCCCGGCGGGGCTGGCTGGCCATCGGATCGTTGCGGCTCATCGCCTTCGCGCCGTTCTCGATCGTGAACTATTGCGCGGCACTGTCTTCCATCCGGTTCACGCCGTACCTCGCGGCCACGTTCCTCGGCATCATCCCGGGCACGGTGGGGACCGTGCTGCTCGGTGACGCGCTCACCAACCGGACCTCCCCCGCCCAGATCATCGTCACCGTCGCATGCCTGGCGGTGGGCGTGATCGGCCTGGTCGTGGACGCCCGGATGACGGTCGAGCGGGCCGACGGCTGAACTGCCCGGAGTCGGATCACCGGACACCCGTGACCGGAATCAGTCCCGCGCCGCGGCCCGGTCGGAACCGAGGTGGGCGTCCAGGTACTGCCGGACCATGATGGTCAGGGCCGCCAGCCGCATGGCGTCCAGCTCCGGCTGCGGGAAGGTGCCGGTGTGGATGGCGAAGCCGTCGAAGCAGAACACCACGATCGAGCCCAGGGCCAGATTCTGCTCGGGCGTGAGTCCACGAGCGGCGGGCAGGCCGCCGCCCGCGAGCATGGCCGCGGCGTACTCGTCGCGGACCACCGAGAGGTGTTCGCGCAGTTGCGCATCGGTGCGGGCCGCGATGGTCAGCTCCAGCCACACCGTATTGATGGGGTCGCGGGCGGCGTCGAGCCAGATCGACAGCACCGCGTCGACGTCGCGCGGGTCGGGCAGCTCGGCGACATTCGCGCGGAAACGCTCGATCTGACGGCGGCCGACCTCCGCCGCGGCCGCGGCGACCAGGTCGAACAGCGAGTCGAACCGCCCGAACAATCCGCCGTGCGAGACCCCGGCGCGCCGGCACACCTCATTGACCGTGAGCTTGACGTAGCCCTTCTCGACGATCGCCCGAATAGCGGCCTCGATCAGCGCCTCTCGCGTCTCGGCGCGCCGCTGGGCCTGAGTCCGCCGTACGGCCGTCACGACACTGTCCTCCAGGCTCCACGTACATCCGATCGACCGATCGTTTTCCTGCGACCACGCTACCAACCTGCCCCCACCTGCTGACAGTCCACCGGCCACCGGTAGCGCTCCGCGCGAGAACGGTGGGGTCCCCTCCGCCCCACCGTCCCCGGCATTCCATGGTCGGTCGCCGCGCCCGCACCCGGCGGCCCGCCGATACCACTGATCAACGTGGTGCCCGCACCCCTGCGCGGGCAAGCCGCACACCGGGATTGGCGCGTACGGACCCACGTCGGCGTGATCGGGTAGCACGCGGAACCCGGGCCGTTGACGGACCCGGTTTCAGAATCACGCTGATCCTGGCCCTGTTCGGCGCGCTGCCGCCCCGACAGGATCGGGCCGGACGGTTTCGGTCTCACCCCGGCACCGCAGGCCCACCCGACGGAGAGAGAGGCGCACCCGCGTGAGTCCCCACCACGTGCCCGGAACACCCACATGATCAGTCTCGGCGCGACCGGCCCCGCGACCGCACCCGCCGACCGTGCCCGAATCGCGCTGCCCGCCGGACCGATTCGCGGCCTCGCCGTGCGCGCGGCCTCCCTGGCCGGATTCCTGGCCCTGTGGTGGGCGGTCGCCGCCGCGCGGCTCGTCGACCCGCAATTCCTGCCGGGCCCGCACGCCGTATGGGACGCCTTCGTGCGCGCCAACAGCTGGCATCAGCTCGCGCCCGGAGTCCCCCGCGAGGTGCCCGGCGAACAGAACTACTTCCTGTGGGAGCATCTGCTGGCCAGCCTGCAGCGCATCGCCGCGGGCGCGGGCGCGGCCGTGATCCTCGGTCCCATAGCCGGTTTCGCGCTCGGCACCTCCCGGACCCTGGCCACCGTCGTCGGGCCCTACCTCAACTTCGTGCGCACCCTGCCGCCGCTGGGCTACATCGGACTGCTCATCGTGTGGTTCGGCATCGGCGACACCTCCAAGATCTGGCTGCTGTTCCTGGCCGCCTTCCCGCCCATCGTGATCGCGACCATGACGGGCGTGCACCAGGTTTCGGCCGACCGCGTCCATGCCGCCCGCGCGCTGGGCGCGAACCGGCTGCAGGTCGTCACCCGGGTGCTACTGCCCGCCACCCTGCCCGAGGTCATCGGCGGGATCCGGGTCGCCGTCGGATTCGCCTGGACCACCGTGGTCGCGGCCGAGCTGAACAACGGCATCCCCGGCATCGGCGGGCTCGCCTTCCTGGCCGGTCAGCAGCTCAACACCGCGCTGACCATGGCCTGCATCATCGTCATCGGTCTCACCGCGCTCACGCTCGACGCGGTCATCAGTCGGATCGGCGCGCTGGTCGTGCCGTGGAAAGGCCAAGCATGAAACGCGTTGCCCGTTCAGTACGCACAGCCGCGGCCCTGGCGGTCGCCGGGCTGCTCACCGCCTCCCTGACCGCGTGCGTCCAATCCGGGCGCACCGACCAGTCCCGCGGCGGCGGGGAGAAGGTGGCGTGCCCGGTCGCCGTCGACGAAACCTTCACCGGGACGGTGCGACTCGGCTACCAGGAGATCCCCAACGGGGACCTGATCGTGAAGGACGCCGGACTGCTCGAGACCTGCCTGCCCAAGGCCACCATCACCTGGTCCAAGTTCGCCTCCGGCGCCACCGTCATCCAGGCGTTCGGATCGAACTCCCTGGATCTGGGTCTGCTCGGCAGCGCGGCCGCCGCCCGGGCGCTGTCCGCGCCGCTGCACATCGGCATGAAGGCGGTGTGGGTGCACGACGTGATCGGCGCGGCCGAATCGCTCGTCGTGAAGGACCCGGCCATCACCTCGGTGGCGGGCCTGCGCGGCAAGAAGGTCGCGGTGCCGTTCGCCAGCACCTCGCACTACAGCCTGCTCGCGGCGCTCACCGCCGCCGGAATCGAGCGGGACGTGACGCTGGTGAACATGCAGCCCGACGCCATCGCCGCGGCCTGGCGTGGCGGCGATATCGACGCGGCGTTCATCTGGGAGCCGACGCTGTCGGAACTGGTGAAGAACGGGCACGTGGTCACCACCGCCGCCGAGACCGCCAAGGCGGGCAAACCCACCTATGACCTGGCGGGCGCGCGCAGCGACTTCGTCACGGCCAACCCGCGCTTCCTCGAGGTGTGGACCGCCGCGCAGAACTGGGCGGTCAATCTCATCAACTCCGCGCCCGACAGTGCCGCCACCCATATCGCCGCGCAACTCGGCGTTCCGGTCGCCGACATCCGCAAGCAGCTCGGCGAGTACGGCTACCTCGACGCCGCCACCCAGGCCGGTCCGGCCTATCTGGGCAAGCAGCTGGGCGCGGACCTGAAGTCCTCGGCCGACTTCCTGCTGAGCCAGGGTGAGATCCAGGGCCTGGCGGCGCCCGAGGCGTATGCCGGAGCGGTCGACGCGGGCGCGGCCACCAAGGTCAGCGCGAAATGACCGCGGCGCTCGACCAGCGCGACCGGGTGGTGCTGACCGAGGTCTCCAAGACCTATGACACCCCGACGGGCAGCACCGTCGCACTGTCCCCCACCGATCTGGTCATCGAGCCCGGCGAGTTCGTGAGCATCGTCGGGCCGTCCGGATGCGGCAAGACCACGCTGCTGCGGCTGCTCGGCGGGTTCCTCGAGCCCAGCACCGGCACCCTGCTGGTCGGCCGGGACCGCGTCGACGGCCCGAGCCCCGACCGCGGGGTCGTCTTCCAGTCGCCCACCCTGTACCCGTGGCTCACCGTCCGCGGCAATGTCGAGTTCGGACCGAAATGTCGCGGCGTGGACAAGAAGACGCGGCGGGTCGCGGCGGACCGGCTGCTCGAACTCGTCGGGCTCGCCGACGTCGGCGGGAAGCGGCCCTACGAACTGTCCGGCGGCATGCAGCAGCGGGCGCAGATCGCGCGGGTGCTCGCCAACGATCCGCGCATCATCCTCATGGACGAGCCGTTCGGCGCGCTGGATCAGCTCACCCGCGAGCGGTTGCAGGTGGAGTTGCTGCGGCTGTGGCGTGCGGCCGGGAAAACCATTGTGTTCGTGACCCATTCGGTGGAGGAGGCGGTATTCCTGTCCACTCGGGTCCTGGTCATGAGCGCCCGGCCGGGACGGGTCATCGTGGACCGCGCCATCACCCTGCCCGGCGATGACGACGACGGTGTCCGGGAGTTAGCTGTCACCGCGACGCCTGAATTCCAAGCCCTCAAGATCGAATTGGCGCAGGCGATCTACGAAGCCCACGCGTGATTCCTCGAAATACGACAATGGCCCGTGCCGCATCATCGCGGCACGGGCCATCGCAAATTCCGGGTGAGCGGAACGCCTATTACAGGTAGGCGCCGCACACGGGCCAGGCGCCCCGGCCCTGGCCGGCGAGCACGTTCTCCGCGACGCGGATCTGCTCCTCACGGCTGGCGTTGGCGGCGCTGCCCGCGCCACCGTAGGCGTTCCAGGTGCTCTGGGTGAACTGCAGGCCGCCGTAGAAACCGTTGCCGGTGTTGGCGGCCCAGTTGCCACTGCTCTCGCACTGCGCGACAGCATCCCAGTTGCCCGAGGCGGCCGAGGCGGTCGCCGTCGACAGCGCGAACGGGACGGACACGAGCGCGCCCACGGCCGCGGTGGCGGCGGCGATACGAGTGCGGGTGGTGAGCTTCCGGTTGCGATGCATAAGTTTGTTTCCTCGCCCCGCTCCCACCGGCCCGTGCTGCTCGCTGCGGGTCCCCGTCCCCAGGGGTATCGGTTGCTCTCGAATCGCGGGACGGAGTTGCCGGTGTTCGTCGATTCGAGCTGGAGCCCGGGTTTCTCCGAGCCGCTAGCGACGGTAACGGAAAGATCTCCGCAAATCACGTATCGATCACGAGCAGTTGACGAAACGATTGCGACCGTACTTTATGCGGTTTACGCAGTTCGTCGCGGAGTGTCGGGGAATGACAATTCTGGAATTCAACCGATAATTTGTGAGCGAGGTCACGCGTAAAAGGTGACGCCGATCGCGTAATACAAACGCGACACAAAACGATGCGCGCGCGAAAACCTGCCGCGACCGGCTCGGATCGTGCTGCGCGCAACCGTTGCCCCAGGTCAGAGCCCTAGGGATAGTTCCTGGAACGTCGTTTCGGGTCCCCCAGGAGGAACCATGGCCGCCATCGATGAACCCCGGTCCGGAGCCCGCGCGGTCGACCGCGCGATCCACGTCCTGAACTGCCTCGAGGGCGACGATCCCGAGCTGTCGCTGAGTGAACTGGCCCAGCGGGCCGCGCTGCCGGTCAGCACTACGCACCGGCTGGCCCAGGCGCTGGTCCGGGGCGGGTTGCTCGAGCAGGATCCGGCCACCGACCGGTATCGGGTCGGGCAGGGACTGGCCACGCTGGCCCGGCCGGCCCTGGCCCGCCTCGGCCTGGACTCGATCGCGCCGCACCTCTACGCGCTGGCGGCGGGCATCCGCATCACGGTCAGCGTCAGCGTGCCCGAGGCCGACGACGCGGTGACGGTGTTCCAGGCCCGACCGCCCGTGCACTTCTGCCACCATCAGGTGCCGCGAGCCCGGCAGTCGCTGCACGCCAGCGCGACGGGTCACGCGTTGCTCGCCTACTCCGCCACCCGGGCGGCGGCCGATGTCGACCTCGACCGGGTCCGGCACCGGGGGTTCGCCAGCGAGCTCATCGAGACCGAGGATCCGATCCGCGCGCTCGCCGTCCCGATCGTCGGGCCGCATCGGCAGGTGCGGGGTGCGCTGGCGGTGCAGGCCCGCTCGGCGCGCCTGGACGGCGAGTTGATCCGGGCCGTCGTCCCGGCCATGCGCATCGCGGCCGGGCGGATCGCACCACTGTTCCAAAACACCGGCGACGCAATGCTTTCCGTCGCCGAATTTCGCTCACACTGATTTCCACATCGTGAAATGGCGGTTGCCGGGGCATCCCGGCCATCGCAGCATGTGAGCACTCCGACCGACCGTCCCCGCCCCCGAAGAGGAATCCCCATGCGGCTCTGTTGTCGTCCCCGCCACGAAACCCATTCCGCGACGGACACATTCACCGAAAGACTTCCTCATGGCCTTCTCTCTCCGCCCCGTGCGGGTGCGGCGCGCGGTCGCCGCCGCGATCGCGGTCACCAGCGCGGCGGTCCTGCTCACCGGCTGCGCCAAGACCGATGCGGGCACGACCGCCGACGGTAGGACCGTCCTCCGCTATCAGGGCAGCACCGGCCAGGTCTCGGCCTTCGAGCTCGCGGCCGACCTGGGCTACTTCACCAAGATCGACCTGCACTGGGAGGGCGACACCACCAGCGGTCCCGCCAATATCCAGGCCGCCGCCACCAAGCAGGTGGAATTCGGCAGCGCGTTCAACGGCGCGGTCATCAAACTCATCGCCGGCGGCGCACCGGTCACCTCGGTCCTCAGCTCCTACGGGGCGGACGAACTGAACTTCACCGGCTACTTCGTGCGCGACGACTCCCGCATCACCTCCGCGCGCGACCTCATCGGCAAGAAGGTCGGCGTCAACACCCTGGGCGCGCACCACGAATTCATCACCCGCCAATGGCTGCACGATCAAGGGCTCAGCGACGCCGAGATCAAGCAGGTGCAGCTCATCGTGCTGCCACCGGCCAATACCGAGGACGCGCTACGCAACGGGCAGATCGACGTGGCCGCGCTCGGCGGCGTCTTCCGCGACACCGCCCTCGGGCGCGGCGGCATCCATCCGCTGTACACCGACAAGGATCTGTTCGGCCAGTTCGATTACGGCACCTATGTTTTCCGCAACGACTACCTGAAGTCGCACGGCGACGCGGTGGCCGACTTCGTGCAGGGCACCGCGCGCGCCACCCGCTGGCTGCAGGTGACCCCGCGCGACGAGGTGGTGGCCCGGTTCGCCGACATCATCCACAAGCGCGGGCGCAACGAGAACACCTCGCTGCTGCAGTACTACAAGAGCTCCGGCATCCCGGTCCCCGGCGGCGTGGTCGCCGAGCGGGAGCTGCAGATCTGGATCGACTGGCTGGTGCGCAACGGCGAACTGCCCGCGGGCAAGCTCGCCGCCAAGGACCTCTACACCAACAAGGACAATCCGTACGCCAACGGGAAGTACCCGGCGACCGGCGGCCCGAGCGGCGAGGCGGTGTCGAAATGAGCACCGCCGCCGTCAAACTGGCTCTGTCCGGGGTTCGCAAGGAGTTCCCGATCCGGGGCGAACGGGAACCGCTCACCGCGCTCTCCGACATCTCCGTCGATGTTCGCGACGGCGAGTTCCTGGTCCTGGTCGGGCCCAGCGGTTCGGGCAAATCCACGCTGCTGGATCTGCTCGGCGGACTGGACCGCCCGACCGCCGGGCAGATCCTGCTCGACGGAGCGCCCGTCACCGGCCCCGGCCTCGATCGCGGCATCGTATTCCAGCAGTACGCGCTGCTGCCCTGGCGTACGGCCCGGGCCAACATCGAATTCGGGTTGGAGGCCAAGGGCATTCCCCGCCGCGCCCGCAAGGGAATCGCCGAGCACTATCTGGAACTGGTCGGACTGGCCGGATTCGGCAACCGTTACCCGCACGAACTGTCCGGCGGCATGAAGCAGCGCGTCGCCATCGCCCGCAGCCTCGCGTTCGATCCCGAAGTGCTGCTGATGGACGAACCGTTCGCCGCGCTCGACGCCCAGACCCGGGAGTCGTTGCAGGACGAGCTGTTACGGATCTGGCGGGCCACCGGCAAGACGGTGCTGTTCATCACCCACGGCATCGACGAGGCCGTCTACCTGGGGCAGCGGGTCGCGGTGCTGACCTCACGGCCCGGGCGGATCAAGGCCGTGGTCGACATCGACCTCGACCGGGCGGCCGACCCGGATGTCCGTTCCAGCGAGCGGTTCCGCGAACTGCGCCACCACGTGTGGACGCTACTGCATGACGAGGTCGCGCGAGCTCGGGACCTCGAGCAGGCCGCGCTCACCGCCGATCGGAGGAATCCCCATGTCTAGCGCTGTGCACCTGGTCGACGCACCCGTCGAGATCCCGACGCGCACCGCCGATCACGCGACACCGCGACCGAACCGCGCCGCCTCGGTCCTGCCGGGGATCGCCCGCATCGGCTGGCGGATCGGCAAACCGGCCGTGGTGATCGCGGCGTTCCTCGCGGTGTGGGAGGCCGCGCCGCGACTGGGACTCGTGGACGAGGTCTTCCTGCCGCCGTTCTCCACGGTCGTCGGGGCAGGGCAGGAGCTGATCCGCAACGGTCAGCTGTGGGAGCACGTGTCCACCAGCCTGACCCGCTCGCTCATCGGCTTCGCCATCGCACTCGTGGCGGCGATCCCGGTCGGTGTGGCGATCGCCTGGTACCGGCCGGTCGCGGAGTTCCTGAGCCCGGTGCTGGAACTGTTCCGCAATACCGCGGCCCTCGCCCTGCTGCCGGTGTTCATCCTGATCCTCGGCATCGGCGAGACCTCGAAGATCGCGCTGGTGGTGTACGCGGCCTTCTTCCCGATCCTGCTCAACACCATCAGCGGCGTGCGAACCGTGGACCCGCTGCTCGTGAAATCGGCCGTCTCACTCGGCTTCTCACCGCTGCGGCTGTTCCAGAAGGTGATCCTGCCCGCGGCCGTGCCGTCCATCTTCACCGGTATCCGGATGGCGGCCTCGGGCTCGATCCTGGTGCTCATCGCCGCGGAGATGTTCGGGGCGCGCGCCGGACTCGGATACCTGATCACCGCCGCGCAGCAGAACTTCCAGATTCCGGACATGTACGCCGGGATCGTCGCCATCGCCGTGGTCGGACTCGTCTACAACGGCGTGCTCGTGGCCATCGAGCGGCGGCTGTCCCGGTGGCGCGCGCACCGCTAGCCGCCGCCACCCCCTGAAACCATCGAAGGATCACTCCCCTATGTCCAACCCCCGCAAGACCTTCCATCTCAACGCCTTCCTCATGGGCGTCGGCCACCACGAGGCCGCCTGGCGGCATCCCCGCACCCGCGAACACCAGGTGCTCGAGGTCGGGCACTTCCAGGAGCTCGGGCGCATCGCCGAACGCGGCAAACTCGACTCGGTGTTCTTCGCCGACGGACTCGCCGTGGGGCCGCGCGTCAAACGCAACGCGCTCGCCGTCTTCGAACCGGTCACCCTGCTCGCGGCCATCGCCACCGCCACCGCGCATGTGGGCCTCATCGCCACCGCCTCGACCAGCTACAACGAACCCTTCAATCTGGCCCGCAAATTCGCCTCCCTGGACCACATCAGCGGTGGGCGGGCCGGATGGAACATCGTCACCTCCGGCAGCGAGGACGAGGCGTTCAACTTCGGCTTCGACGCCATCCCCGAACACGCCCGCCGCTACGAGCGGGCCGAGGAGTTCGTCGATCTGGCGGTCCAGCTGTGGGACAGCTGGGAATCCGACGCGATCGTGCTGGACCCGGAGACCGGCGTCTTCGCCGACCCGGACAAAGTGCACACCCTCGACTACCGCGGCGAACGATTCCGGGTCCGCGGGCCGCTGAACTCCCCGCGCAGCCCGCAGGGTCGGCCGCTGCTCGTGCAGGCCGGATCCTCGGAGAGCGGAAAGGAATTCGCGGCCCGCCACGCCGAGGCCGTGTTCACCGCCCAACGCACCCTCGCCGAAGGGCAAGCGTTCTACCGGGACCTGAAGGCCCGGCTACCCAAGTACGGTCGTTCCGCCGACGACCTGAAGGTGCTGCCCGGTCTGGTGCCGTTCATCGCCGCCACCGAGGCCGAAGCGCGAGC
Organism: Nocardia sp. NPDC004582; assembly: GCF_053602115.1. Lineage (NCBI taxonomy): Bacteria > Bacillati > Actinomycetota > Actinomycetes > Mycobacteriales > Nocardiaceae > Nocardia > Nocardia sp. NPDC004582. The sequence continues at coordinate 14,281 of NZ_JBSGCY010000048.1, forward strand.
GCTGGAACAGGAATTCACCGACCTCATCTCTCCCGACTACGCGCTGCGGCAGTTGTCGGCGCTGCTGGGCGTCGACCTCACCGAGCACGCCCTCGACGCGCCGCTGCCGCCGCTGCCACCCGAAAGCGAGATCGAAGGCGGCAAGAGCAGATTCACCCTCGTCAAGGAGCTCGCCGAGAAGGAGGAGCTGACCGTCCGCCAGCTCATCGGCAAGCTCGGCGGCGGCCGCGGCCACCGCACCCTCGCCGGCACACCCGAACAGATCGCCGACGACCTGCAGACCTGGTTCGAGCAGGGCGCGGCCGACGGCTTCAACATCATGCCGCCGTACCTGCCCGGCGGGCTCGAGGACTTCGTCGACCAGGTGGTGCCGATCCTGCAGCAGCGCGGCCTGTTCCGCACCGAGTACACCGCCACCACCCTGCGCGGCCACTACGGGCTCGCCCCGGTGGAAAGCCAGTTCACTCCCGTCCGCACCCAGGCCACCGCCTGAGCACCGAAAGGAAACCCTCATGACCACCGTCACCGAGCACCCCGTCGGCACCTTCCAGATCACGCCCGTCGCCGGGCACATCGGCGCCGAGATCAGCGGCATCGACCTGCGCGACGACTTCACCGACGAGCAGATCGCGGTCCTGACCGCGGCCCTGCACGAATACAAGGTGCTGTTCTTCCGCGATCAGCACATCGGGCACGCCGAGCAGATCGCGTTCTCACGCCGCTTCGGCGCGGTCACGCCCTCGCATCCCTACGACGACGACGCGCCCACCGAGCACCCCGAGATCCTGGCCGTCGACAGCCGGCTCTACGAAAAGCGGTTCGGGAAGAAGAAATTCAGCTACACCAATCAGTGGCACACCGATATCTCGCCACTGATCAACCCGCCCGCCGCCTCCCTGCTGCGCGCCGAGATCGCACCCGAGCGCGGTGGCGACACCCAGTGGACCAATCTGGCGGCCGCCTATGCGGGACTGCCGGATTCGCTCAAAACGCTCCTCGACGGCCTGCGCGCCGAGCACCGGTTCGGCGGCAAGCTGCCCGTGTGGGACGCCGACAGCGACTACGCCAAGCGCGTCGCGGCGGCGCCGCTGGTCACCGAGCATCCGGTGGTCCGGGTACACCCGGTCACCGGGGAACGCGTGCTGTTCGTGAACCCCGGCTTCACCACCCGCATCATCGGATTGACCCCGCGGCAGAGCGACGCGCTGCTCGAGCTGCTGTACGCCGAGATCGCCGACCCCGCGTACACGGTCCGATTCCGGTGGGAGAAGGGCAGTGTCGCGTTCTGGGACAACCGCGCCACCGCGCACCTGGCGCCCAGCGATCTCGACCATCTCGACGTGACCCGGGTGCTGTACCGCACGACCCTCGAAGGGGAGGTGCCCGTGGGCGTCGACGGCGAGCAGTCGCGGTCGATCTCGGGCGAACGCTTCGACGGTTCGGCGAACTGACTGACGGTTCGGCGAACTGACTATTGAGGCCCTCCCGGCGGTGCCGGGAGGGCCTCAATCAATCTCGCGTCAATCGATATCGCGTCCGGCGGCTATCGCGTCCGCCAGCTATCGCGTCCGGGAACTCGAGGGATCAACGTCCCTGCGGGCGCGGCGGCTGCGGCGGGTTCTGCCAGCGCTGATCGGGCGGTTCCTGCCGGTACTGCGGCTGTACGGGCGGCGTCGGACGCTGGGTGTGCGGCAGCTGCTGCGGTGCGACCGTCGGCGGCAGGCTCATCGGCTCGACCGGGGTGCGGGCGTCGGCCTCCGCGGCGCGCACGGCCTGCTGGGTGGCCGGGTCGGTGGCCGTGTCGAACCAGTCGGCGACCTCGTCGGAGTCGTCCTCGGTGGCCGGCTCGGCACCGTCGGGGGCGGGCTCATAACGGAAGACGCCGTCCTCGCCCTGCTTGCCGAAGCCACGCGCGAAGCCTTCCAAAGCCTTGCCGAAGTCGCTCGGCACCAGCCACACCTTGTTGGCGTCACCCTTGGCGACCTGCGGCAGGGTCTGCATGTACTGGTAGGCCAGCAGCTCGGGGGTGGGTTTGCCGTTCTTGATCGCGGCGAACACCTTCTCGATGGCCTTGGCCTGGCCCTGCGCCTGCAGGTACGCGGCCGCCCGTTCACCTTGGGCACGCAGGATGCGGGACTGCCGCTCACCTTCGGCGGACAGGATCATCGACTGTTTGGAGCCCTCGGCCGCGAGGATCTGCGCCTGCTTCTGGCCCTCGGCCGTCTTGATCGACGCCTCGCGCTGACCTTCGGCGGTGAGGATGATGGCGCGCTTCTCGCGGTCGGCCTTCATCTGCTTCTCCATCGATTCCTGAATCGACGGCGGCGGATCGATCGCCTTGAGTTCCACGCGCGAGACCCGCAGGCCCCAGCGGCCGGTGGCCTCGTCGAGGACGCCGCGCAGTTCACCGTTGATCTGGTCGCGGGAGGTGAGGGTTTCCTCGAGGGTCATGCCGCCGACCACGTTGCGCAGCGTGGTGATCGTCAACTGCTCAACGGCGGCAATGTAATTGGAGATCTCGTAGACGGCGGCTTGCGGGCTGGTGACCTGGAAGTACACCACCGAGTCGATCTGCACGGTCAGGTTGTCCTTGGTGATGACCGGCTGCGGCGGGAAGGACACCACCCGCTCGCGGAGGTCCACCTTGGCGCGGACGCGGTCCGCGAACGGCACCAGGAAGGTCAGCTGCCCGGACACGGTCCGCGAATAGCGGCCCAGCCGTTCGATCACGGCGGCCTCGGCCTGCGGCACCAGCGCCACCGACTTGAAGACCACCACCACGACCAGAAGAATGAGTACGACGGCGACTATCAGTACAGCCATCACGGCCCTTTCATGACGACGGCGTGCGCGCCGTCGATCCTCATGACGAACACGGTCGAACCGACCGGGTAGGTCTCCTCGGCGTTATACGGACGCGCACTCCACACTTCTCCGCCGAGCTTCACGCGACCGCCATGCTCATCGACCGTTTCGAGCACCTTGGCGGTCTTACCGGGCAGGGCGTCCACCCCCGTCTGATGCGGCGGCGGAATCGCGTAGCGCCGCAACAGGAATGGGCGCACCAGCACCAACAGCGCGATCGAGGTGACACCGAACACGACCGCGTCCACCAGCACCGGGGCCCCCGTGAGCGCGTTCACGCCCGCGGTGATCAGCGCGGCGACCCCCAGCATGATCAGCACGAGACTGCCCGTGAGCATCTCGGCCGCCGCGAGCAGGATGCCCGCGACCAGCCAAACTATTGCGGCCACGCCACAACAGTAACTGTATTTGCGAGGCCCGGCTGATATTCGTGATCACTCCGAGCCCCACGACCGGGCACATCGGACACCGATCGCCGGAATCCGTGCGCAACCTGCCCAGCAGCCGCCCCCGCCGCCGGAATGGGCGCGGCGCGAGCGGGATTCCCGCCCGCCGCCGGTAACCTCGACGCGGTGAGTGGGCACCAGAAGTACGGCGACATCTTCTCCGGGCACGCACGGAAACAGAAGCGGGAGGTGCCCCGCGTGGTCGCCGAACGCGACCTGGTCGCCGAGGACGCGGCCACCGGATTCTGCGGCGCCGTAGTCGGTTTCGACCGCAGCTACGACGGCGAGTTCGTCAAACTCGAGGACCGCGCCGGACGAGTCCGCCTGTTCGCCCTGCGGGAAGCCGCCTTCCTGATCGACGGCCGGCCGGTGACCCTGGTGAAGCCGACCGCCACCGCACCCGCGAAACCCACCCGATCCGCCTCCGGATCCACCCGCGTCGAAGGCCTGAAAGCGCGCGTCGCGCGCGCCAGCCGCATCTGGGTCGAAGGCATCCACGACGCCGCCCTCGTCGAACGCGTGTGGGGCCACGACCTCCGCGTCGAAGGCGTGGTCGTCGAACAACTCGAAGGCCTCGACCACCTCGGCGCGAAGCTCGCCGAATTCCAGCCCGGCCCGAACCACCGCGTCGGCGTCCTGGTCGACCACCTGGTCACCGGCTCCAAGGAATCGGGCCTCACCCAGGGCCTCGGCCCGCACGTCCTCGTCACCGGCCACCCCTACATCGACGTGTGGCAGGCCGTCCGGCCCCGAGCCGTGGGCATCCCCGCCTGGCCGGACGTACCCCGAGGCGAGGACTGGAAGACCGGCATTTGCGGGCGCCTCGGCTGGGGCACCCCGCAGGACGGGTGGCGGCGCGTCTACAACGCCGTCAACTCCTACCGCGATCTGGAAACCCCCCTCATCGGTGCGGTCGAACGACTGATCGATTTCGTCACCGAGCAGGAGTAGCCCGCCAGTTATCCTCGAATACATGAGTTCCCCAAGCGCCTCGCTCACGGTCTGGGCCGGTTCCTGGCTGGCAGGTCGTAGCGCCCCCGACGATGTGCTCGACGAACTGCGCGCTTGGGCCCCGCAGCAGACCGTGGCCGCCGGAGACCCTGTCACCGGTGGGCACACCGGGCTGCCGTGGGCATCCGACGAAGACCCCACGGCGGTGGCCGGAGCGGGAATCATGGTGCTGCTCAAGATTATTCGCGAGGCGTACAACGGGCCCGAAGCGCAGGTTCGGCTGGTGCTTCCGATCCCCGGGGACGTGCGGGGCATGCCCGTCGGCACCGAATTCGCGGCCGCCGCAACCGAAGCCGAGGAAGGCATCCTCGTCGGCGCGCCCGGGACCACCGGGACCGGGCTCGTACCGGTGTGGACCGATGACGACGCGTTGCAATGGCGGGTGTACTCCACGCCCATCCCATTGAGCCTCGCGCCGGAGATGCCGTTGGGCGAGGCCGAATACACCATGCGGGAAGCCGTGCGCGATGCGGCGGACGCGTTGCAGCAGATGCACACCACGCGGGTCGGGTCGGGCGGCGTCGCACCGCGGGATCTGGTGGAAGCCGAGCTGGCCGGGCATTCCCGGCACAAGTATCCGGATTCGATGCCGCTGCGGGCGCGGCGGATTCTCGACACCGCCGATCAGGTCGCGGCGATCCTGACCGTCGCCGAGCGGGAACCGGCGTCCGCACCGACCTCGGCGACCGCGGTGGCGGCTCAGGAGGCGTTGTTGCGGCCGCTGTGGAACGCGATTCGCGCGGCTCGATTGGCTGCCGTTCACGCTCGCTGACTGTCCGATTCGTTCAAGAGAATCAGGGTGGCCCGCGCCTAGGGTTCGGGCATGGGAATTCGTCTGAACGTGATCGGGATCGTGGTTGCCGATATGGGGGCATCGCTGGAGTTCTATCGGCGGTTGGGGGTGGAGTTCGCGGACGGGGCGGAGAAGGAGCCGCATGTCGACGCGGATCTGGGTGGGGGTGTGAAGCTGATGCTCGATACCGAGGAGACGGTTCGGTCGTTTCGGCCGGATTGGGTGGCGGTGCCGGGGGCGGGGCGGATCGGGCTGGCTTGCGACTGCGGGTCGCCGGGTGGGGTGGATGCGAAGTTCGAGGAGTTGGTTGGGGCTGGGTATCGGGCGGAGTTGAAGCCGTTCGATGCGTTCTGGGGGCAGAGGTATGCGACGGTGCTCGACCCCGATGGGCACGGGGTGGATCTGTACGCGGCATTGGGGTGAGACGCCCGAGTGTGAAGAGCGGAAAGCCGAAGAGCGGAAAGCCAAAGAAGAAGAGATAAAAGAAGGAAGAGATAAAAGACGCCTGGAGAAGGAAGAGAGGGCGGCTGAGTTTACGAGGCCGCCTCGCCTTCCAGCTGCCTCGAGGTTCGGCCGTGAATCCTCCCGGTGTGAGAGAAGGGCAGCAGGCGGGCTTGGGTCCGAGTTGGGTCGTTGCCTCGAAGTTCTTTCGGGTTCTTGTCTCGAGAAGGTGATGCGTGCAGTCCGTGGGCTGGGATCGGCGGGAAACGGATCCCAGCCCGGCGTCAGCCCCAGTCCGGCAGGGCAGGCGACGCGACCACACTCCATGTTGTTTTGCGCACGCCAGCAGCGCACGAGCGGCTGGGTGTCATGCTGCCCGTGAGCGCCACGTTCGGCAGCTGGAATCGATGGCAGCGGCGATCGCCTGCCCGACGTGATGGCGCTCGTTCACTTGTGGGGTGCCGGTAGGGTCAAGACTCTTCGGCGCAATCCACCCAGTGCGGCCCGCATAGGGCGAGTCTTTACCCATCACAACGGTTTTCCAGCCGTCGGGGCCGTCGTTGATCAACGCGTGGCAGTGGTCGCACGCGAGTGTGAGGTTGTTGATGTCGGTGGGTCCGCCCTTGGCCCAATCATTGACGTGGTGCGCGGCGCACATATTGGCGGGTTGTTCACAGCCCGGTCGGGTGCAGCCTTTGTCTCTGGCCAACAGGGCCAATCGTTGGGCGCGGTTGGCGGTGCGGCGGGAACGCCGCAGGTAGAGCGGCATTCCGTCGCCGTCGAGGACCGCGATCACCGGCTTAGTGCCCTCGGCCATCTTCAACGCTTCATTAATGGAGATCTGAGTGCCCGAGCCGGTGGTGGCGACGCCGGTGCCGTTCTCCAGGTCGGTCAGGCTCATCGTGAGCACCACCTCGACGGGCAGTCCACGGTGCATGCCCAGGGTCCGCATGTTCACACCCGGCTGGACCAACGCCAGCAGCGCATCGTGGGTGCGCTGCCCGGCATCGCGACAGTCGCGCCGCGCGGCGGCGTCGAGAACACTGTCGGCGATGAACCGGCCGGTGGCGGTTGGGCTTTCGGGGTCTTCGACGTTGCACATGCCCGGCCGAGCCAGCTTGGCGAACACTGCGTCCAGGCACGCCCGCAGTTCCGGGGTGATCCACCCTTCGATGCGCGACATGCCGTCCACGCCCGGGCGGCACACCGTGATCCCGCGACGGCGACGACGGTCGGCATCGGAGACAACCTTCCCGTCCGGATCCAGGCGCGCGAGGATGTCGCGCCCGATCTTCAACAGGTCATCGGGCCACCCGTTGCGCGAGTAGTCGACCAGGATCTGCTCGGCCTCGGCCCGCGCTTCGGTAGGCACGTCCACGGGCAGGTGGTTCATGACGTCCATGATGTGACGCACGTGATCGCGGGAAATGTCCCCAGCCGCAAACGCTTCGGCGGTCACCGGCAATACCGGCGGAGCGACGTGTCCGGTCTGTTGCACGAATTCGCCGCAGTGGTGGGTGATCTTCACCCGCACCGACGCGTCATACCGCGACAGGCCCAAGGTGTGCCGCAGGAACGGCACCATCTTCCCCGCCCCACTACGCGAATGCAGCGACCGTTCTCCCGCTTCGATGATCAAACGCGTATCCAGGGCAGCCAATTGACGCTTGCAGGTCTCGAGCTGCCGCATCAACGACACAACATCCTCATCGGAGAAGTCGGTCATCTTCCCACCCTGAATGGTTTCGTTCAGGGTCGAGACCACGGCCGCCAGTTCAGCGATACCGCAGTCCTCGAGTGTCACCCCCACCGAATTCATGCCCCAATTCTATCGCCAATTCAACCCACCCACAGTCGAATCACGAAGTGATATAACAATATTCAGAACGACCGCGCTTCCAAATTCCACCCCAGCAACTTCATCGGCGACATCCCCGAGAACTCTCGAACATCACGCGTCAAATGCGCCTGATCCGCATACCCCGAAGCGACCGCTACGTCCGCAAGCCCCATTCCACCACGCGCCAATGCCAACGCCCGCTGCATTCTCAGCACCCGCCCCAGCGTCTTCGGCCCATACCCGAACGCCGCAAGCGATATTCGATGCAACCGACGCGGCCCCGTGCCCAACTCTTCAGCGATAGCCGCGACCGAGCTGCCCGACCGTAGCGATGCCACAAGGAATCGCACCACCGGATCGATCGGATCGGCTCGGCCCGCGCGCCAGCGAGCTACTACCTCCAGCCCGACGGCCGGACTCGATGCTCGTGCGATGAGCTCCGATGCGGTGCGCAGATCGGCGGGTGACCACAACTCGGCGAGATCAGCCCTGGCGTCGCGGAGTTCGTACGCGGGAACTCCGAGTAGCGCCGGAGCCGTCCCCGGGTAGAAGCGGATACCCGCGATCCGCTCGGCGAAGCCCGGCTCCGGCATATAGGCCCGAGTGTCCGGTCCCGCCACCGACAGTCGACCGTCGATCCACAGCAGGTCCATGCAACCGTCCGGCAGCACCGGCGGATCGGTGTCCGAGATGCCGCCGCGACACCAGATCACCGCGCCGTCGACGATCGACGGTCGCTCCCGGTAGCCTTGCGAGGCATGGACAGTCGTCACGACGTGCGCACCCGACCAGGCGCTGACCTCGAAATACGCTGAAACTCAGCACTGTTCGGCAGCTCGTGCACAGTTGCACGAGATGTCGTTTGGCACACAGTGCAATATTGCACGTTATGCCGTCGCCGGGTCGGCGCTGTCGGAGACTTCGACCACGTGCTCATCCTGCCCCGGCTTCCACACCGTCACTTCCATGCGCCCGTCGACGATCTCCACCGACGACGCCCCGGTCAGTTCCACCGCGTAGAACGGCTCGAACTTGCGTCCGCGCAGGTCGAATCCGCTTTCGGCGAAGAGGTCTTCCGCCCAGCGCCGCTGCAGCGCCGGATCCTGCACGTCGCGCACCGTGCCGAAAACCTTCACGTCGCCGTCGCTGACCTGGGTGTCGACGGTCGCCGTGTGCAGGCAGAAGCGCGGGTCGCGGGCCAGATCGGCGAACTTGGTGGTGCCCGGCATGCCCACCAGCCACAGCTCACCCTCGAAGATGCGCGGTTCCAGGGGGCTGATGCGCGGTGAGCCGTCTTTGCGCAGGGTGGCAAGCATGCAGAGGTTGCCGGTGGCGGCGTGACGACGGATGAAGATTCCCGAGATGCGAGGTGCGGCCGTGGCGAACTCGTTCCATGACGTCATATCCGCGACCGTACGCGCAGGGTCCGACAAATCCGTCCACCGAAATCCGGCTCCTTCTGTTTGAATGGCCCGATGTCGTACTCCCGCCGGCTCGCCGTCCTCGCCGCGGCGCTCATCGGCTGCGCAGTGCCCGCCCCCGCCCATGCCGTGGTCGGCGGCACCGAGGTCCAGGCCGGTGATCATCCCTGGCTGGCCACGGTCGGCACACCACTGTTCTTCCCGCGCGCCTCGGGCCAGTTCTGCGGCGGCGCGCTCATCGCACCGGACCGGGTGCTCACCGCCGCGCACTGCGTGCAACTCGCGCAGCTGCTGCCGCAGGCGCTCACCGTCACCTTCGACCGCAGCGACCTCACCTCACGTGACGGAACGACCGTCAGTGTCACCGACGTCCGCCTGCACCCCGACTTTCGCAGCGACACCGTCGACGGCGTCGATGTCTACCACCACGACCTCGCGATCCTGACGCTCGCGCACCCGCAGTCCCGGCCGACCGTCCCGATCGCCACACCCCACGGCAGCACCGGCAGCGTGCTCGGCTGGGGCGGGACCAGCGAGGCCGACATCGCCAACACCGTGCTGCGGCAGGCCTCCGTCCCGATGGTGTCCGACGCCGACTGCGCCGCCGCCTATCCGGGCGCCTTCGACGCCGCCGACATGGTGTGCGCCGGTTCCACCGATGCCGACACCGGCGAATTCGACAGTGGCGGGCCGCTGCTCATCGACGGGCAGCTGGTCGGCATCACCTCCTGGGCGCGCGGGACCGCGCGGGCCGGTTACCCGACCGTCTACACGCGCCTGCCCGCACCGTTCTGACGGTCAGACCTTCGCGGCCGACTGCTCGAACGCGAACACACCGGCGGGGTCGTAGTGTTTGGCGATTCCGCGTAACCGGGACGCGTTGTCGCCGTAATAGGCGGTCGCCCAGTTGGATAGTCCGGGGTCGATGTAATTGACGAAGGCCGTATTGCCGGTCAAGACGCCGAGACCGTCTCGCACTTCATTCACCGCGGTTCGCGCCTCGGGTGTGGTGGCACCGACGTAGATCTGGGCGGTGGCCACTGCGCCTCGATAGGGAAAAGCCGTGTCCTTCGCTCCGATTCGCGCCGGCGCGCCGGACATACTGTCGAGCAGAACATCCATTCCACTGCGACCGGTCAGCAAGGCGGTCAACTTGCTCGGGTCCGCCAGCGGTTTCGTCAGCACTCGCGAAGACGCCGTGAAGGACTCCCGACCGAGCACTCCCCCACCATTCCAATCCGGGCGGCACTGCTCGACCGAGTAATTCGCGCAGCCACCGAAATACATCATGGCCGAAAGGTAATCCTTGGTGAGGGAATACCTGTTGGACGGTTGTGTCTTCGTGGCCGCGACCAGTTTGTCGAGCAGGGTGTTCATGGTGGCCTCCGACCCGACATAACATCCGTTGATCCGGCACGTCGGCGGGCTCCCGGCGGAAATACCCAGGGTGGACCAGAATTCGTCGGGCGCGGAGGCCGTGAACGTCTGCCACGCGCCGAGGACATCGGTCAGCGACCCGGCCGGGAAGCGGACCTGGAAGACCGCCAGCCGTGGTGCCGCGACGGTCTTGAAGGTGAACGAGGTGACGATGCCGAAGTTGCCGCCGCCCCCACCGCGCAGCGCCCAGAACAGGTCGGGTTCCGACGTCGCCGAGGCGGTGCGCAGGGTTCCGTCGGCGGTGACCACCTGCGCCGAGATCAGGTTGTCACAGGTCAATCCGTACTTGCCGGTCAAGACGCCGAGGCCGCCGCCCAGGGTCAGGCCGGCGATCCCGACCGTCGGGCAGGAGCCCGCGGGCAGACAGCGGCCCGCCTTGGCCAGAGCGGAGTACACGTCCATCAGCCGTGCGCCCGCACCGATGATCGCGGTGCCGTCGGGTTTCACCTCCACCCCGCTCATGGACCCCAGATCGACGACCAAGCCGTTGTCGGGTGTCGAGTACCCGCCGTAGCTGTGCCCACCGCTGCGCGCGGCCACCGGGATCTTCGCGCTCGCCGCGGCATTCACACACGCCTGCACATCGGACGCGCTCGTCACCTGGGCGATCGCCGCCGGACGGCGGGTGTCGAACACCGGATTGAAAGCCAGTTTGGCTGTCCCGTAACCGGAATCGGACGGCAGCTTCAGTGTTCCGGACAAACGGGTCCGGAGTCCTTCCCAATCGACCTGCCCCGCAGGTGTTTCCGCACGCGGCAGGCCTTCCGGTACGCAACCGGTGACCGAGCTCAGCCCGGCCAGCCCGACTCCGAGCGCGGTCGCCCGCAACAGGTTTCGACGATTGATCGCCATGACGGCGCACCTCCCCCGAGGTCACGCCCGACTGCGCGGGCGCGAACGAACCATTCAACGGTTCGTTATCGCCGCCCGGAACAGACGCGTTTCAGCCAAGCAGTCCGTCGGCGAGCCGGGCCCAGTCCGAGAGAACCTGCTTGCGGCGCAGACGATCTCGGCCCACCATCTCGTCCAGGGTGGCGCCGCGCACCAGGTTGATGGTGAGCCAGAAGGCGGCTTCCAGACGTTCGCGCGGGACGTCGACGAAACGGCCGCAGGCGTCGAGCAGTTCGACGGTCAGATCGTGCTGCACACGCAGCATGTCGCGGCGTAGTTCCTTGTCATTGGCGATGCCGACGTACAGCTCCACCGCGGCCTTGCCCAGCTTGCCCGCGAACGGCGCGGTCACCAGCTCGACCAGCACCTCACCCGGCGACGACTCCCCCGGCAGCGTGCGCTCCCGCCGCCGCAACGCCTCGCCCTGCCGCTGCGTCAGATGCTCGATGGTCTGGGCGAACAATTCCTGCCTGGTGTGAAAGTGGTGCAGCTGCGCGCCCCGGGTCACCCCGGCCCGCGCGGTGATATCGGCGATCGAGGCGCTCGCGTACCCGACCTCCGCCAGGCTGTCGATGGCGGCGTCGAGCAGCAGGGCTCGGGTGCGGAGGCTCTTCTCCTGGTGCTTGTTCGGGGGTAGACCGGATACCACCTGGTCAGTCTAGCCGCCTTGCAAAATTGCGTGCTGCCTTGCACGCAATTGGGTGTCGGTCGTACTGTGACCTCATGCCCGTCGATCGTTTGCTGCCCACGTCCGAAGCCCGCGACCTCATCGAGCTCACCCGCGATATCGCGGACAAGGTGCTCGAGCCGATCGCGGCCGACTACGAGAAGCAGGAGCGCTACCCCGAGGAAGCGTTCCGGGCGCTCGGCGCGGCGGGGCTGCTGAGCCTGCCGTATCCGGAGGAGTTCGGCGGGGGCGGCCAGCCCTACGAGGTGTACCTCCAGGTGCTGGAAGAACTGGGCGCGCGGTGGGCGGCGGTCGCGGTGGCGGTCAGCGTGCACAGCCTGTCCTGCCACCCGCTCTTCGCCTACGGCACCGACGAGCAGCAGCAGCGCTGGCTGCCGGAGATGCTGTCGGGCAATCTCATCGGCGCCTACAGCCTGTCCGAGTCGCACGCCGGATCCGATGCCGCGGCACTGCGCTGCCGGGCCGTCGAGGCCGACGGCGGCTACCGGATCACCGGCACCAAGGCGTGGATCACCAACGGCGGCAAGGCCGACTACTACACGCTGTTCGCCCGCACCGGTGAGGGCTCGCGCGGCATCTCCTGCTTCCTGGTGCCCGCCGGCACCGAGGGACTGACCTTCGGCAAGCCCGAGGAGAAGATGGGCCTGCGCGCGGTCCCCACCACCAGCGCCGCCTACGACGACGCGTTCGTGCCCGCCGAGCGCCTCCTCGGCGCACCGGGCCAAGGTCTCCCGATCGCGTTCAGCGCCTTGGACTCCGGCCGGCTGGGCATCGCCGCCGTCGCCACCGGCATCGCGCAGCGCGCCCTCGACGACGCCGTCGCCTACGCCAAGCAGCGCGAGGCGTTCGGCCGCGCCATCATCGACCACCAGGGCCTGGGCTTCGTCCTCGCCGACATGGCCGCCGCCGTCGACTCCGCCCGCGCCACCTACCTCGACGCCGCCCGCCGCCGCGACGCCGGACTCCCCTACTCCCGCCAGGCCAGCGTCGCCAAGCTCATCGCCACCGACGCCGCCATGAAGGTCACCACCGACGCCGTCCAGGTCCTCGGCGGCTACGGCTACACCCAGGACTTCCCCGTCGAGCGCTACATGCGCGAAGCCAAGATCACCCAGATCTTCGAGGGTACCAACCAGATCCAGCGGCTGGTCATCGCGCGGTCACTGGCCAACGACTGAGCGTCGGGCGGAAGGCAGAGTTCTGCCGTCCCGCGCGGGGGCGCGGGACGGCGGTGAAAGATGGTCAGCAGCTGCCGAATTGGCACCACCACGGCGACTGCTGGTAGCCACCACGGTTCTGGCCGCCCCAGTTGTCGTCGTAGTCGCGGTGCCAGCGCCAGTCGTTGTCGCGGTCGCGGTACTCCCAGTGGCCGCGATTGTGGTCGCAGTCGCTGTTCTGCCAGCGGCCCCGTTCCTGTTGCCAGCTCCAGTTGCCGCTGTGGTCGCAGTCGCGGTACCAGTTGTTGTCGTTGTCCGACAAGGTGAGCGGCTCGGCGAGGGCGGGTGCGGCGTAGCCCAGGGGCAGCACGAGGAGCGAGCCCAGCACGAACGCCCGGGCCAGCCGGCGGCGTGCGGATGTCCTCTCGGAGATAGTCATGGCCATACCTCGGGTCGGCACGGCCATGAAGGCGTCAGGAATGTGCACCCTCGACCGACGTGGCAACCCACGCACACTGCGCTCTACTGGCGGATTCGTGACCGTGGCAAGGGAATCCGGGACCACCGGTCGTGGCCCGCGGAAGATCGATGCTCGGTCCGGCCTCAGTCTAATCCCGCCAACTGCCGAAAAGAAGGGTCTCACCGGGACGAATGCCGCGGTGAGACCCTCGCTTCACCGCTACGCCGTGGTCTCGCGCCGGGGCAGCTTCCAGCCCGGACGCGGGAAGTGGCAGGTGTAGCCGTTCGGGTAGCGGACCAGGTAGTCCTGGTGCTCCGGCTCGGCGTCCCAGAACGCGCTCGCCGGGGTCACCTCGGTGACCACCTTGCCCGGCCACAGGCCCGAGGCGTCCACATCGGCGATGGTGTCCTCGGCGACCCGCTTCTGCTCGTCATCCAGGTAGAAGATGGCGGAGCGGTAGCTCGAGCCGATGTCGTTGCCCTGCCGGTCCTTGGTGCTCGGATCGTGGATCTGGAAGAAGAACTCCAGCAGCGCACGGTAATCGGTCCGCGCAGGGTCGTAGACGATCTCCACGGCCTCCGCGTGCCCGGGGTGATTGCGATAGGTCGGGTTGTCGTTGCTGCCGCCGGTGTACCCGACCCGGGTGTCGACCACTCCGGGCTGGCGCCGGATCAGATCCTGCATGCCCCAGAAGCAGCCGCCCGCCAGAATCGCCTTGCCGCTCCGCCTCTCCGCGCTTGTGTCGGTCACGCTTCCTCCTTCGTGAACAGCGTCTTGTACTGTCCGTAGCCTTCGGATTCCAGATCGTCGCGATGCACGAAGCGCAGCGACGCCGAATTGATGCAGTAGCGCAGCCCGCCCGCCTCGCGCGGGCCATCGGGGAACACATGGCCCAGATGGCTGTCACCGTGCACCGAACGCACCTCGGTGCGCACCATGAAATGGCTGACGTCGCGCTTCTCGGCCACATTCGACGCGTCGATCGGCCTGGTGAAACTCGGCCACCCCGACCCGCTCTCGAACTTGTCCGTCGACGCGAACAACGGCTCCCCGGACACCACGTCCACATAGATACCGGGCTCATGGTTGTCCCAGTACTCGCCGGTGAACGCCCGCTCGGTGCCGTTCTCCTGGGTGACGTGATACTGCTCGGGCGACAGCGCCGCCACCGCCGCCGGATTCCGGTTGTACTCCCGTGCCACATGACCTCCTTGGTAGGCCCCAGCTACAACCCACCCTGCCCGACGGAAAGTCCATCCGCGAGCCCGCGTCATACTTCTGTCACCTTTGCCCGCCGGGCATACTCACCAGCGTGAGCGAACCCGCCGACGACACCGACGACGATCAGGTGCCCGCGTGGGCGCGGCGCACCGCCGGGGAATCGCGCTGGGCGGCCACCGCGGCGGTCGTCGGGATCCTGCTGGTGCAGTTCCTCCTGCCGCCCGAATACTCGGCCGGGCCCAACTGGGTCGTGCCGATCGTCGGGTTCGCGCTGCTGATCATCCTGATGGTCGCCAACCCGGTGCGGCTCGACCGCGAGGACGTCCGGTTGCGGCGATTCAGCCTGCTGCTGATGGCGCTGCTCGGCTTCGGCATGGTGTGGTCGGTGGCCCATTTGGTGAAATCGCTGATCAACGGGACCGCCGCGAACGACGCCGCCGGGCTGCTCGGCTCGGGCGCCGCGGTCTGGCTGTCCAATGTGCTGGTGTTCGCGCTCTGGTACTGGGATTTCGACCGGGGCGGTCCGGCCGCGCGCGCCCACGCGCGCAAGCCGTATCCGGATTTCCTGTGGGTCCAGATGCAGAATCCGGAACTCGCCGATCCCGACTGGGAGCCGCAATTCCCGGATTATCTGTATCTGTCGTTCACCAACGCGACCGCCTTCAGCCCCACCGACGTGATGCCGATGACCCGCTGGGCCAAGCTCCTCATGATGGTGCAGTCCGGGATCTCCCTCGTCACCGTGAGCCTGGTCGTCGCCCGCGCGGTGAATGTCCTGCACTGACGGGCGAATCGGTCAGCGGTTGAAGAACATGTCGGCCACCAGCATGACCACCGCGATCGCGACGAACGCCGCGGCGAACATGATGGACTGGCCGATGGTGCCGACGATGCCGGCGGCGAGGAACAGCGTCAGGACGGGGGCCCAGACGAAGAGGTCGGGCGAGCCGAAGGTGCGCTGCGGCTTGCGGGCGGCGGTGCCGCCGGAGGCGGGCTGACGGCGTTGCGGGGTTCCGCGTCCGGGTGTAGTCACCTGGGCGAGACTACAATTCGGCGGCCGCCGGTGCCACCGCGGGTCGGCGCGGCGGCAGCGCGCAGCAGCCGACCACGCAAGGGGCGCCGTCGACGGTGCAGCCCAGGCCGGTGATGTCGCTCAGCCGCGCGGGGGCTGCCGCGGTCAGGTACTCCCGCACCAGATCCGCGACCATGCGCGCGAAACGCGGGTCCGGGCCGGGGGTGGCGGCGCGGGCGAAGGCCATGCCCAGTTCGGCGGCCCGCTCCTTCACCTCGTTGTCGAGGTCCCAGATCACCTCGAGGTGGTCGGAGACGAAACCGACCGGGCACACCACCACGGCGTCCACACCCTGTTCGGCGAGCGCGTCGAGATGATCGACGATGTCGGGGTCCAGCCACGGCACCTGCGGCGGACCCGAGCGCGACTGCCACACCAGGTCGTAGGAGTCGAATCCGGTTGCCTCCGCGCACAATCGGGCCGCCTCGGCGACCTGACGGCTGTAGAGACGCTGCTCCGCGGGCGGGCCGGAGGCGATATCGGCGGAGACCGGCACGGAATGCGCGGTGAAGACCAAGCGGGCCGAATCACGCTTGTCCCGCGGCAATTCCGCGACCGCCGCGCGAATCGCGTCCGCGAACGCCGCGACGAACAGCGGATGATCGAAATATTGGCGCAGCTTCACTAATTCGGGGGCATCGGCGACCGCGGCGCGGGCGCGCGTGATGTCCTCCTGGTATTGCAGGCACCCCGAATACCCGCCCCACGCGGAGGTCGGGAACACCAGCGCCGAGCGGACGCCGTCGGCGCGCATGCCCTCGACGGTCGCCTCGACCATGGGATGCCAGTTGCGATTGCCGAAATACACCGGCAGATCGATACCGCGGGCGGCGAATTCGGCCTCGATCGCCTTGATGATGTCGAGGTTCAGGGCGTTGATCGGGGACACCCCGCCGAAGTGCAGATAGTGCTGCGCGACTTCGGCGAGGCGTTCCGGCGGCACGCCCCGGCCCCGAGTGACGTTCTCCAGGAACGGCATCACGTCCTCGGGACGCTCGGGACCGCCGAAGGACAGCAGTAGCAGGGCGTCCACTTCACGAGCCGCAGGCTCCCCAGCCACTGCTCTCCTCCTCGAAAACTCGAACCGCTGACGATCAGTTGGAGCCGAAACCGGCTTCCGGGAACCAGGTGTTGTGGCTGGCGCCGCCGTCGACGTAGATGATCGAACCGGTGGTGGCGGGCAGCCAATCCGACAGCAGGGCCACGATGGACTTGGCCACCGCGGTCGGGTCGTCGACATTCCAGCCGATCGGCGACGCGCCGTCCCAGTACTCGTTGAGCATGTTCAGCTGCTTGGCGTCGTCGGTGGCGGTACCCGCGATGGCCTTGGCCGCGAGGGTCTTGATCGGACCGGCCGCGATCAGGTTGGAGCGAACCTTCTTGGCGGCGCCCGCTTCCCGCGCGACATAGCGGTTCACCGACTCCAGCGCCGCCTTGGCGACACCCATCCAGTTGTAGTACGGCATCGCGGTGCGCGGATCGAAGTCCATGCCGACGATGGAGCCGCCCTCGTTCATGGCGGGCAGCACGGCGCGCGCCAGCGAGGCGTAGGACCACGCCGAGATCTCGAACGCCTTGGCCGCGTCCGGGCCGGGGGCGTCGAGGAAGTTCACCGCGTCCGGGCCCATCAGGGTCTTGGGCGCGAAGGCGATCGAGTGCAGCACGCCGTCGATGCCCTCCGGCGCCAGCTCACGCAGCTTCTCCGGCAGCTCGGCCAGGTTCTCCTCGCTGGTGACGTCCAGACCGATGGCCGGGGGCACCTCCTGCGGCAGGCGCTTGGCGATGCGGTCGATGAGGCGCAGCCGCTCCGGGATGCCGGTGATGATCACCTTCGCGCCCTGCTCCTGCGCGACCGCGGCCGCGTGGAAGGCGATGGACGAGTCGGTGATGATGCCGGTGATGAGTACGGTCTTGCCTGCGAGCAATCCAGCCATGGGGTGGTGGGTTCTCCTCGTTAGAAATGCTGGGGGTGAGGGTTCGGGTCGGGCCTGAGCGGAAGGCTCAGTGGCCCATGCCCATTCCGCCGTCGACGGGGATGATCGCGCCGGAGACGTAGCGAGAATCCTCGGAGGCCAGGAAGCTGACGACCGCCGCGACGTCCTCGGCCTGGCCGAGACGCTGCAGCGGAATGAACTTCTTGGCGGTCTCCTTCAGGTCCTCGGGCAGCTCGGCCGTCATATCGGTCTCGATGAAGCCGGGAGCGACCACATTGGCGGTGATGTTGCGCGAACCCAGTTCGCGGGTCACCGAGCGGGCCAGGCCGATCACACCGGCCTTGGAGGAGGCGTAGTTGATCTGGCCGGGGCCACCGCCCAGACCGACCACCGAGCCCAGGAAGATCATGCGGCCCCAGCGGGCGCGCAGCATGGCGCGGTTGGCGCGCTTGGCGCAACGGAAGGCGCCGGTCAGGTTGGCGTCGATGACCCGGGTGAACTGCTCCTCGGTCATGCGCATCAGCAGGGTGTCATCGGTGATGCCCGCGTTCGCGACCAGCACCTCGACCGGACCCTGGTGCTCCTCCACCTCGGAGAACGCCCGATCGACCGATTCGCTATCGGTCACATCGCATTTCACGCCGAAAAGACCCTCGGGAACGCCGGACCCGCGGTGGGTGACGGCGACCTTGTGTCCGTCGGCGAGCAGGCGCTGGGCGACCGCGAGCCCGATGCCGCGATTACCGCCGGTCACCAGGACCGACCGGGATGTGATGTTCGACATAGACGCAAACCTATCTGTTCGTGTTCGGGACTCGGCGCGCGGTACCGATTTACGGCAGACGCTGACGATAGAGCAACGCGGCCACCAACCCGGCGGCAGTCACCACCAAACCCAGCAGCAACCACGGGCGGCTGGCGTCGGCGACGGTTGTCTCGAAGCCGATCTGCTCTTCCAAGTGCGCGTAGACGTTCTTGAGTTCTTCCAGCGTGGAGGCGGTGAAGAATTCACCGCCGGACAGCTTCGCGATCTCGCGCAGCGAATCGTCGTCCACCGGGACGCGTACGCGCTGGGAGCCCTTGCCGTCCTGGTCGGGGATCTCCACGGTGCCCCACGTGGTGCCGAACGAAATCGTCGACACCGGAATGCCTTTCTCCTTCGCCAGACGCGCGGCGGTGAAGCCGTGGCGGGGATTCTCGACATCCTTGTCGTCCGGGACGGTCTGCTTACCGTCGGACATGAGCACCACCTGGGCCGGCGGCGGCTTCTCCGCACCCGGCAGCACCGAGGCCAGGGTGTCGATGGACTGCAACGCGGTCAGGATGCCCTCACCGGTGGCGGTGCGCTCGGCCAGCTTCATGGTGTCGATGGCGGCCTTGACCGCCTCCCGATTCGTGGTCGGCGACACCTGCACCGACGCGGTACCCGCGAAGGTGACCAGACCCAGGTTGATACCCGGGGTCAGATTGTCCGCGAACTCCTTGGCGGCCTTCTTGGCCACCTGGATCCGGCTGGGCGGCACATCGGTCGCCTCCATCGACAGCGACACGTCGATCACCAGGATCACCGTGGCGCGGTTGCGGGGCACCTTCTTCGCCGCGGTCGGACCGGCCGCGGCGAAGGTGAGGAACATGAGGCCCACCAGGGTCACCGCGACGGGAATGTGCCGCCACGGCTTGGGCTGGCGGGGCGCCACCTTCTCCAGCATCTCCATATTGGAGAAGCGCAGCATCTGTTTGCGACGCCGCTGCTGCATCAGGATGTAGATCAGCGCCGCCAGCGCGATCACGGCCAGGAAGGCCAGCCAATACTGGTAGGCGAAATGCGAAAGGCTGAAGGTCAGCTCGCCGATAGTCACTGGCGCGGCACCCGTCCGGCGTTCGGGGCGCCAAAGGTGTGGCGCCGGGTGGACACGAATCGAACCACGTCCGCGATCCAGTCGCCGTCGGTGCGCAGGGTCATCACCGGCGCACCGCAACTGCGCAGCGCCTGCTCGACCTGCTCGCGATGGCCTTGGGCGGCGCGCGCGAAATCGGCGCGGAGCGTGGGGGTCACACTGAATTCCCGGGTCCGTCCGGTCTCCGGGTCGTGCAGGACCACATCGCCGAGATCCGGGAGCTCCAGATCGCGCGGGTCCAGCACCTCGACGCCGAGCAGATCGTGGCGGCCGGAGATGGCGCGCAGCGACCGCTGCCAGTCGATATCGCCCAGGAAGTCGGAAATGACCACGGCCAGACCGCGTTTGCGCTGCGGGCGGCGCAACGCCTCGATCGCGCCGCGCAGATCACCGCGGACACCGTCGGGGGCGTGCGGGGTGGTCGCGATCTTGCGCAGCAACGACTGCTCGTGCACCCGGCCGCTGCGGGCCGGAATGCGGATCAGCTCATCGCCATTGGCCACCACCGCGCCGATCCGGTTGCCGCCGCCGCTGGTCAGATGCGTGACCGCGGCCGCCGCGGCGACCACCAGATCCCGCTTCTCGCACAGCGCGGTACCGAAATCGAGGCTGGCCGACAGGTCGACCACCAGCCAGGTCTCCAGCTCGCGGTCGGCGATCATCTGCCGCACGTGCGGGTGGGTGGTGCGGGCGGTGACCGACCAATCCATCTGCCGCACATCGTCGCCGGGCTGATACATGCGGGCATCGCCGGGCTCGGAGCCGGGACCCGGGATCAGGCCCAGGTGGTCACCGTGCAGCACGCCGTCCAGGCGCCGGCGCACGGTGAGTTCGAGCGTCCGCAGCGCCGCCGACAACCGCGGGTCGGTGAGCTGACCCTGCCGGAACGACGGCGGGGCGTGCTGGGATTCGCTGGGAGTTGAGATCGTCACGGGCGCAATCGATTCCGTGGCCACCTACTTCGGCTGCGGCTGACCGGGGACGCCGGGCATCTGACCGTTCGGAGGCTGCGGGATGCCCGGCTGCGGCGGTTGCGGGATGCCCTGGGCGGGCACGCCCGGCTGCTGCGGGACACCCGGCTGCGGCACCGCGGCCGGGATCGGGGCGGGCGCGCCGGCCGGGGCGTTGGCCTGGGCCGCGACCTGCGGCAGGCCGACGGTCTGCAGCACGCGCTTGATCACGTCGTCCGGGCTGACCTCGTCGGCCAGGGCGTCGTAGGACAGCACCAGGCGATGGCGCAGCACGTCCGGGATCACCTCGACCACGTCCTGCGGGACCACGTAGTCGCGGCCGCGGATCAGCGCCACCGCGCGGGCGGCGGCGATGATGCCCAGCGAGGCGCGCGGCGACGCGCCGTAGGAGATCCAGCCGGCTACGTCCTGCATGCCGAAGTCGGCGGGCTTACGGGTCGCGGCGATCACCCGGACCACGTAGTCGACCAGCGCGTGGTGCACGAAGGTGTTGGCGGCGACGTTCTGCAGCCGCACCAGCTCGGCCGGGTCCAGGACCCGCTTGGGCTCCGGCGGGGTGACACCCATCCGGTAGATGATCTCGCGCTCCTCCTCCACCGAGGGGTAGTCGACGACCACCTTGAACAGGAAGCGGTCGCGCTGCGCCTCGGGCAGCGGGTACACGCCTTCCGATTCGATCGGGTTCTGAGTCGCCATGACCAGGAACGGATTCGGCATCGGATAGGTCTTGCCGCCGATGGACACGTGCCGCTCGGCCATCACCTCGAGCAGTGCGGACTGCACCTTGGCGGGCGCGCGGTTGATCTCGTCGGCGAGCACGAAGTTGGCGACCACCGGGCCCAGCTCGGTGTCGAACTCCTCGCGGCCCTGCCGGTAGATGCGGGTACCGACGAGGTCGGTGGGCACCAGGTCCGGGGTGAACTGCACGCGCGAGAAGCTGCCGCCCACCACGGTCGCGAAGGTCTCCACGGCCAGGGTCTTGGCGATACCCGGCACGCCTTCGAGCAGCACGTGCCCCTTGGCGAGAACACCGACCAACAGCCGCTCGACCAGCCGATCCTGACCGACGATCACGCGTTTGACTTCGTAGATCGCCTTTTCCAGGGTCTGGACATCGCGCTCGAGGGTGCTCGGAGCCGAAGGTGCGTCCTTCACCGTGCTTACCCCGCTCACACCGTCAGTCGAAGTCACCAACATCCCCGCTTTCGCCTTGGTCCTGTGCGTTCCGCCCCAACTATTCCAGGTATCTCGCGTGATTGCCGCACCCGCCCGCGATCGGGGCGCGAAATTTCGGCGCGAAATGTGGCTTTCAGCTAATCCGGAGCCGGATCGGCGGCCGGGCGGGTCAATTCGCGCAGCGCCGCCGCCGACGCGGTGCCGGGCTCGGCGCTGTAGACGACCAGGGCGCGGACACCGGGGTCGGCGGGCAGATTCAGGAACTCGAAATCCAGGCGCAGCTCACCCATGCGCGGATGGTCCAGGTGGTAGCGGCCGTAGGCGAGATCGCTGACATCGTGCGATTCCCACATGTAGCGGAATTGATCGCTGGCCGCGGTCATGGTGGCGACCAGGTCGCGCAAGGCCCGGTCGTCCGGGCGGGCGCTGGCCCGCAGACGCAGGTAGGTGACCACGCGCCGGGCCATGTCGGGCCAGGTGGGCGCGGTGATCCGGCGGACCCGGTCGTCGAGGAAGATCAGATGCGCCCAGGTGCGCTCGGCGGCGGGCACCGCGTCGAAGTCGACGTCGAAGACCACGCTCGCGGCGCGGTTCCAGGCCAGGATGTCGGTGCGGTGGCCGACCACATAGGCCGGGTTCGGGTCCAGGGCGGTCACCAGTTGCCGCAGGCGGGGCCGCAGCCGGGGCGGCTCGGACATCCCGTCGGCGGGCGGATGCGCCAGGTTGCGCAGGTGCAGCCGTTCGTCGGAGTCCAGGCGCAGGGCGGTGGCGATCGCGTCGAGGACGGAATCGGAGACATTGTCCACGCGGCCCCGCTCGACGCGGACGTAGTAGTCGGCGCTGATCCCCGCCAGCTGGGCCAGTTCCTCGCGGCGCAGCCCAGGGACCCGCCGGCGGGTGCCGTACACCGTGAGGCCGACGTCCTCGGGGCGCAACCGGGCCCGCCGGGACCGCAGGAACGCGCCGATCTGCGAGGACTCTTCCACGACCGGACATCCTAGAGGGGTTCTCGCAAACCCCCGTGTCGGCGAGCCCCGGGATCGACCGGGCTCTGGCCGCGAGTTCGCGGCGCGCGCACGCTGATTCGCATGAACCGAGCTTTGATCGTGATCGATGTCCAGAACGAGTACGTGACCGGGCGGCTGCCCATCGCCTATCCCCCGCTGGATGTCAGCCTGGCCAATATCGCGGCCGCCATGGACGCCGCGCGGCGTGCCGGAATTCCGGTGGTCGTGGTGCAGCATGTCGCGCCCGCCGAGTCGCCCGTCTTCGCGCGCGGCGGAACGGGATTCGCGCTGCACCCCACCGTCGCCGAGCGGCCGTGGGACCTGCTGGTGGAGAAGACCCTGCCGTCCAGCTTCCCCGAGACGGGGCTGGCGCAATGGCTCGCCGAGCGGGACGTGGACACCATCGTGGTCTGCGGGTACATGACGCAGAACTGCGACGAGTCGACCGCGCGGGACGCGGTGCACCGGGGCTTCGCGGTGGAATTCCTCTCCGATGCCACCGGCACGCTCGCCCTGACGAATCAGGCCGGGGCGGTCGCGGCCAAGGAGTTGCACGAAGCGGTGCTGGTGGTGATGCAGTCGCGATTCGCGGCGGTGGCGACCACCGCGGAATGGATCGAAACCATCACCGGCGGAGCCGAATTGGAGCGATCCGGGATCCTCGCCAGCGCCACGACCGCACGGCCGTGAGCGGCGCGCTGCAGATACCGGCCTGGCTGGATCTGACAGCGGTGGCGGTCGGCGCGCTCACCGGAGCCGTCACCGCCACCCGCCACGCCGATCGCATCGACGCGATCGGCGTGGCGGTCATCGCCATCGCGACCGGGCTGGGTGGGAGCATGCTGCGCGACGCGGCGCTCGGACAGCTTCCGGCCGCCTTGCGCGGAGACCGCTACCTGATCGCCGCGCTGCTGGCGGCGGGCGCCGGAATGGCCTTCGCGCGCTGGCTGGTTCGCGCGGCCGGGGTGCTCGCGGTGTGCGACGCGGCGGCGCTGGGCATGTACCTGGCGCTGGGCATCACCAAAGCGCAGGCCGCCGGCGTCGCGGCGACCGGGGCGGTGCTGGTCGGCGTGCTGGCCTGCACGGGCGGCGGGGTGGCGCGCGACCTGCTGCTCGGCGATCCGGTCGGTCTCGTCCGGGTCGGATCCTGGTATGTCACCGCCGCGCTCGGCGCGGCCGGGGTGTTCCTGCTGTGTCAGCCGCGGACCGGGATGACCGTGGCCACCGGCGCGGCCGCGGCGACCGCCTTCGCTTTGCGCACCGCGGCGCTGCGGTGGCGGTGGTCGACCCCGGCCGTCAGGCAGCCGCGAGCCTGACCAGTGCTAGCGCCGGAGCGTGGTCGACCGCTCGAGCACGAGCTCGATCGCGTCCGCGACCGGCGTGTGGCCCTCGGTGAGCTCGAGGATCATGCGGTTGAGGGCCGGGCGGTGCAGGGCCACATCGATGAAGGCGGCGACGTCGTCGCGGCGCACATCGCCGTATTCGATCGCCAGTCCGGCGGTGACCAGACCGCTGCCCGGTTCGTCGCGCAGGGTTCCGGGACGGATGATCAGCCAGTCCAGGTCGGTGCCGACCAGGTAGGCGTCGGCGGTCTTCTTCACCCGCATGTAGTGCTCGAAGCCCGGCGTGGTCTCGCGGTCGCGGCCCGCGTCCGGGAACACCGAGACCAGGACGAAGCGGGCAACACCGGCGAAGCGGGCGGCGTCGGCGGCTTTCTCCAGCCCCCGGCCGTCGATGAGGCTGGTCTGGTCCGTACCGGTGCCGTGCGCGCCCGCGGAGAAGACGATGGCGTCGTGGCCGTGGAACTTGGCGGCCAGGTCGTCCACCGAATCGGCGATCAGGTCGCCGTGCAGCGGGATCGCGCCGGTCGCGGCGATGACCTCGGCCTGCGCCGGGCCGCGATGCATGCCGGTCACCTCGTCACCGCGGGCGGTGAGCAGGGTCGCCAGGCGGCGGCCGATACCGCCGGCCGCGCCGATCTGGAACACCTTCACGATGACTCCTCTCGTAGGCGGTACGAGTCCAGCTTCCCACCCGCGCCGCGGTGATGGCACGCAGGCATTTCGGGCCGGTGTCGAGAAAGTTTCCGGACCCAGGATCGCTGGGGCGGAAGTGCGCCTATTCTTGCGAATGTCTCTGCCGCCGACCGTTTCTCCGCCGGTAGCGTTATCCGTATCGGTCGACGGTGTCCGGTGCTACGGGATGTGGTGTGCAGTGTGGGATTTCGAGGTTTCGCCCAAGCAATCCATCGGCGAAACGGTGTTGCAGGAACTACAGGAGCGGGCCGCCGCGGAGGGAGTCGCGCTACGGGTGGGGGTGGTCGTCGAGCACAATGACTCGGTGCTGATGCTCGAGCACGAAGAGCATGTCGAAGGGCGCAGTCCGCTGCACCTGCCGGGCACCGTGGTGCGACCGGGCGAGTCGCTGGCCAGCGCGGTGGTGCGGGCCGTGCGCGAGGAGACCGGTCTCGCGGTCACCGATATCGTGCGCCACCTCGGCAGCTTCGACTATCTGTCCAGCGCCGGGAAACCGGTGCGCCGGGAGCATTTCGCCGCGGTGGTGGCCAGCGCCGGACCGGTGCGGGTGACCAACTACGCCGAATACCGGTGGGTGCCGCTGACCGGGGACCTGCCGGTCACCTCCTCGATCCGGCGCATCCTCACGGCCTACCAGGAGTAGCCGGATCCGGGTCGTCGGTGGCCGGGTCGGAGCCGCGGACGAGATGCGACAGCGCTTGCGCGGCAACATGATCGCGCAGGCGCGCCACCGCCGGGGTCGGCCGGTGGCTGCCCGAGACCAGGCCGATGCTGCGGTCGCGCGCACCGGCCAGGGTCACGCGGGCCAGGCCCGGGTGCGCGACCTCCGGGGCGGGCAGCACCGCGATGCCGAGATTCTGGGCGACCAGGGCGCGCAGCGTCTCGAACTCGGTGATCTCGAAACCGACGCGCGGGGTGAATCCGGCCTCGGCGCACCAGGAGTCGAACAGCCGACGCAGGTGGTAGGTCGGTGGGTTGGCGATGAACGGCTGGTCGGCCAGCTCCGCCAGCTCGACCTCGGCACGGGCGGCCAGGGGGTGGGTGTCGGCCACGTACAGGTGCAGGCGCTGGTGACCCAGGATGATCGCGGGCAGGTCGTCGGGGGCCGGGATGGTGACGGCCAGATCCAGGCGGCCCTCGCGGACCATCTCGGTCAAGGCGCTGCCGTGGGCCTGCACGAGGTGCAGCCGGATCCGGGGCGCACCGGCGTGGAAATCGGCCAGCAGTGACGGGATGCTGACCGGGCCGAGGGTGAACGGGAAACCGAAGCGGACCAGGCCGCTGTCGGGATCGGCGTCGCCGCGGACCACGTCCACGGCATCGGTGAGGGCTTGCACCAGGCCGCGGGTGCGTTCGAACAGTTCCTGACCGGCGGGGGTGAGGGCCACTCGGCGACCGACCGGTTGGAAGAGTTTCACCCCGACCGCCTGCTCGACCGCCTTCAACCGGCGGCTCAGCGACGACTGCGGCACCCCCAGCCGCTGGGCCGCCCGCGTGACATGCCCCTCCCCCGCGGCCGCGTCGAACGCCGCGAGCAACGGAATCAGGGCCTCCACCTGCGACGACGCCAATTCATCCATATTCGGATCATAATCGCCCGGAATGGGCATTGGACGGATGGATACGCGCGGCGTGACGATGACGAGGTACCCGCAGCCCAGGAGGTCACGCAGATGGACAACCACGCCGCACCCACCGAATCCACAACGGACACAGAGATTCTCGATGTCGTGCTGATCGGCGGCGGCATCATGTCGGCCACGCTCGGCGCGATGATCGCGGCGCTGCGACCGGATTGGTCGATGGCCCTGCTGGAGCGGCTCGACCGGGTCGCCGCGGAGAGCTCCGATCCGTGGAACAACGCGGGCACCGGGCACTCGGGCCTGTGCGAACTCAACTACATGCCGGATCCGGGCGATGCGGGAAAGGCGGCCGAGATCGCGTCGATGTTCGCGCTGTCCCGGCAGTTCTGGGCCGGACTGGCCGAGCGGGGCGCGCTGGCCGACACCGGATTCGTCACCGCGACACCGCATATGGATGTGGTGTTCGGCGAGCGCGATGTCACCTACCTGCGTCGGCGATTCGAGACCCTGCGCGCGCTGCCCGCCTTCGCGGCCATGGAGTACAGCGAGGACCCGGCCGTCATCGCGGACTGGGCTCCCCTGCTCATGGCGGGCCGCGAGCCGGGGCGACCGGTGGCGGCCACCCGGTTCGAGGCGGGCACCGATGTCGATTTCGGGGCGCTGACCGAGTCACTCGTGCGGGCCATGACCGACGCGGGCGCGCAGGTGCGCACCGGTCACGAGGTCACCAGGCTGCGTCGCGACGCCGACGGGATCTGGACGGTGACAGGTAAGGACCGGAACCGCAAGCGGCGCTTCACCATCCGCGCTCGATTCGTGTTCGTGGGAGCCGGCGGATACGCGCTGAAGCTGCTGCAGCGGGCCCGCGTCCCCGAGGTGCGCGGCTACGGCGTCTTCCCGGTCGGCGCGCAGTTCCTGCGCACCGACAACCCCGAGGTCGTGGCCCGCCACGAGGCGAAGGTCTACAGCCAGGCCCTGCTGGGGGCTCCCCCGATGTCGGTACCGCACTTGGACAAGCGCAATGTCGGCGGCGAGTCGTCGCTGCTGTTCGGCCCCTACGCGACGTTCAGCACCCGACTGTTGAAGCACGGCAGGCTGATCGACCTGTTCACCACGCTGCGGCTGACGAACATCGTGGTGCTGGCGGCGGCGGGACTGCAGAATCTGCCGCTGGTGCGTTATCTGATCGGCGAGCTGCTCGCGACCCGGCGGCGCAAGTTCGCTCAGCTGCGGCGCTTCTACCCCGAGGCCGACCCGGCCGACTGGTATCTGGTCCAGGCCGGGCAACGCGCGCAACTGGTGAAGCCCGACCGCGACCGGGTGGGTGTGCTGACCATGGGCACCGAGCTGGTCACCGGCGCCGACGGCACCATCGCGGGCTTGCTGGGCGCGTCCCCCGGCGCGTCGACCGCGCCCGCGATCATGATCGAACTCCTCGAACGGTGCTTCCCGCGGCAGCGTTCGCAGTGGGAGCCGGGTCTGCGGCAGCTGGTGCCGGGTTACGCCGTGGGCTCGAACTCCCAGAGCACGGGCCCCGACGCCGCGGTGGGGATCGGGAAGTAGCTGTGATGATCGGCCGGATCGACCACGACGATGTGCGCGCCGTCGGCCAGATGCGCGGCGCCCAGGGGAGCCGGGTGCCCGGTGCGGGCGTCCAGCACACTCACCCAGCCGCTCTCGGCGGCCACGTAGATCCGCTGCGCGCCGGGATCATAGGCGAGTACGTCGGGGGTCCGGCCGACGGTGTTCCGGTCGGTGACAGCGTGTTTCGCCAGATCGACGGTGGCGAGCGTGGCGTTGTCCTCGCATCCGACGTACATCAGCTGCCGGGCCGCGTCCAGCGCCTGACCGTGCGGTCCCGAGCAGCCGGGCGTCGGGATGCGGTCGGTGACCGACAGCGAGCCGGGGTCGATGACCGCCAGATCGCCCCGGCCCTGCACGGCCACGACCATGCGGTCCGGGCCCGGGTCGTAGACGACATTGCCGACCTCGCCGCCCAGCGTGACCGTGCCGCGGGCCTGTCCGGTGCCGGCGTCGACGACCGACTCGCTGCCCGCGCGTTCGTTGGTGGTCCAGACGGCGTCGCGAACCGGGTCGAAGGCCAGACCGTCCGGATAGGCCCCGGTCGGCGCCGTGAACAGCACCGAACCGGTGTCCTCGTCCAGCGCGACGAGCTGATCACGCCCGGTCACCGTCGCGTACACCCGGTGTTTCTCCGGGACGACCAGCACGCCGTGGACATCCGGGGTGTCGGCGATGGTACGCACCACGCGGTGCGCGCGGACATCGACCTCGACGATCTCACCGGCCCCCATATGCGCCAGGAACAGCAGTCCGCGACCGGAATCCAGGCTCGCGTAATCGAATCGGGCCGAGCCGCCCGGCAGGTCGACCTCGGCGACCTTCCGCAGCGGCAGCGGGCCGCCGGTGGTGGCCGGACCGGATGAGCAGCCCGCGATCAGCGCGATCGCGGTCAGCGCCCATCCGGCTCGTCTCGACCACATCCGGCTCACCTCACGCGGGTCAGCGGACGCCGCGGAACAGCTCGGCGGCCGCGTCGGCGGCGGGCTCGATCAGGCGGGGATCGTCGTAGAAGTCGATCTGGCCGACCGAGTCCAGCCACAGCTCCGATTTCGGGGATGCCACCCCAGCGTAGAACTCGCGCGCCCACGGCGGCATCAGCGCGTTGTCCGAGTGCACCAGCAGGAACGGCACCGAGAGCCGCGCGGCCGCCTCCTGGGCGTCGAAACCCGCGGTGTGCTCGAAGGATTCGACCGCGAAACCGTTCGTGTAGTTGGGGACCACGCCGCGCGGGGTGCCGTAGTACTCGAACGCCTCGGTCAAGGGCATGGCCACGTCGCCGTTGTCGGCGGCCACCGCCGGGATGGTCTGGACCTCGCCGGTGGCGAGGCGGCGCTCGCGCGCCCGGCGGCCGCGCTCGACCACCGCCGGATCGGCCGGGTTGGCGGCCGCGTCGGCGTACACGCCCGCGACGCCCG